>DASYRS010000595.1:0-4550 GCA_036004205.1 Dongiaceae bacterium | reverse complement strand
ATCATCTTCAACTTCCTCAACCTGAACGCCGGTTGGATCCACCGCATCGACAGCGGCCACATCGCACGGCCCTACAAGGCGCCGACCATCATCCTCGGGCTCGGCGGAATCTTCGCGTTCGTGAACGCGATGTTCATGGGCGCGGGCGCCAAGGTGTGGAACCCCGTTGCGCTGTGGTGGGGCCTCGGCATTGCCGCTCTCATCATCCCGGTGTTCGCGTTCCGGCACTATGTCCAGGACAAGGGCCAGTTCCCGCCCCGGATGCTGGAAGATCTGGGGTTGAAGGCGGGAGATCTCGGCCAGAAAAAGGCCGGTGCGCTGCCCTATCTCGCACTCGTGGCAGGCGTGGCGGTGGTGCTGATCTCGAACTGGATCTTCAGTTTCTAGCAAGCAACCGACGATCAACACCCTCGCGGGCGGGGCGAAAGCCCCGCCCTTTTTCTTGGCCCAAACGCTCATAGATCGTTCAGGAACGGACCGGTATGATCTCCGCTGACGTGGGGATTTTGCGGGGGCCCAGATCCATTGAAGAACAAGGCGATCGAGATTGACCAGACCATCGATGCAACCGCGGCGCTGGCCGAGCTGGCGCGCCGCACCGCCATGCTGGACGCGATTTCCTATGCCGCGGCCCAGATCGTCGGGGCCCAGGATTGGCGCATCGGCATCCAGGAGTTGCTGAACCGCCTGGGCCGCGCCACCGACGTCAGCCGCGTCACCCTGTTCGAGATCCATCCGGGGCCCGACGGCCAGCCGGCCGAAAGCTGCCGCTACGACTGGGCCGAGCCCGGCCATGTCAAGCTCAGCGACGATCCGCGCTATCACAACATCCCGCTCAAGGAGCCGGAGGGGCAGTTGCACGAATGGGCGGTCGCGCGCCAGCGCGGCGAGATCGTGCAGGCGACGCTGCACGACGTGACCGGCGAAACCAGGCAGACCTTCCTGGAGCATGGCACACAGAGCTTCATCTCCGTCCCCATCATGCTGCGCGCGGGAGTGTGGGGCTTCCTCGGGCTCGACGATTGCCAGGACGAGCGGGTCTGGCACGCGCTCGAGATCGACGTGCTGAAGACGGCGGCCGCCCTGATCGCCGGCGCAATCGAGCGCGCCGAGGCGGACGAGGCGCTGCGCCGCAGCCGCGAACGCTATGCCCTGGCCGCGCGCGGCGCCAATGACGGGCTGATGGACTGGGACCTTGCCGAAGGCACGGCCTATTTCGCGCCCCGGGTCTACGAGATTCTCGGCCTGCCGGAGGGCATGCTGCGCGGTTCGCGCGAGGCCTTCTTCCAGTGCCTGATGGAAGAGGACCGGGAATCGGCCAACGCCTATCTCCAGCGAATCATCGGGACCGGCAATCGCAAGTTCTCCTTCGAGGCCCGGCTCAAGCGCCCGGAGAGCGCGACTAGGTGGGTCGTGGCGCGCGGCCTCATCGTCTATCAGCACGGCACGGCCGTGCGCATGGTCGGCTCGATCCGCGACATCACCGACCGCAAGAGCGTCGAGACCGAGCTGCGCGCCGGCGAGCGCCGGCTGCGCGCCATCCTCGACACCGCGTTCGACGCGATCCTGACCTTCGATACGGTCGGCCGCATCATCGGCTTCAACGAGGCGGCCAGCCGCATCTTCGGCCACCCGCACGCCGAGGCCGTCGGCAAGACCATCACCAAGCTGCTGCTGCCGCCGATCTACCGGCCGCTCTACGAAGCGGAGATGCGCCGCTATCTGCAGTCGGGCTCGTCCGAGATCTTCGGCCGCCTGATCGAGGTGGAGGCACTGCGCGCCGACGGCACGCACATCCCGATCGAGGCCTCGATCACCGAGGTGCCGGTGGCCAAGGGCCGGCTGTTCACCTGCATCATGCGCGACATCTCCGAGCGCAAGCGCTTCGAATCGAAGCTGGCCGTGGCGGAGCGCCAGCGCGCGCAGCTGACGCGCCATTTCTCGCCCAACATGGTCGAGGAGCTGATGCAGTCCGGCGGCCGGATCGGCGTCGCCCGCACTCAGCCGATGGCTGTCCTCTTCGCCGACCTCTACGACTACACCGAGATGAGCGCGGCCATGTCGGGCGAGCAGGTGATCGCCCTGCTGCGCGACTTCCACATGATCGTCGAGGATGCCGTCTTCAACCACGGCGGCACGCTCGACAAATATATCGGCGACGGGCTGATGGCGACCTTCGGGACGCCAAGCCCCGGCCCGATGGACGCCACCAACGCCATTGCCGCGACCCGCCAGATGCTGCGCGAGCTCGCGCGCTGGAACCAGCGCCGGGAGGCTGCGGGCGAGCGCCGCATCCGCATCGGCGTCGGCCTGCATTTCGGCATGGCGACCCTGGGCGACGTCGGCACCGAGCAGCGCTTCGAGCTGACGGTCGTCGGCGACACCGTCAACGTCGCCAGCCGGATCGAGCAACTGAGCCGCCTGGTGCGCACCGCCGTTGTGGCGAGCGACGATCTCATCCAGCGCGCGATCGCGGAGAGCGGCATAGAAGCCATCGAAAGCTTCCGCGACTTGGGCGAACACCGCGTCCGCGGAAGGCAGGCGCTGATCAGGCTGTGGGGTTTGAGCGCGGAATCGCAGAAACCCTAGAACAAACCCCTTCCCCCCTTGTGGGGGAAGGTTGGGATGGGGTGACGCCGCACGAAGCCTACTTCTTGAACTCCGCCGCAATCGCTTCCCAAACACCCTCCACATTACTCAATACATCGTTGTTCCAAAATCGCAGCACGCGGAATCCTTGCCCACGCATGTAGTCATCGCGACGCGCATCGTAGGCTCGCGCGTCGGCGTGTTGGCCGCCATCGACTTCGATGACAATTAACTGGTTCAAGCACGCAAAGTCGGCGATGTAGGGCCCAATGCGGACCTGCCTGCGGAACTTGTGACCGTCGAGCTGGCGCAGGCGCAGATAGCGCCAAAGGCTGCGTTCGGCGTCCGTCATGTTCTTCCGAAGGCTTCGCGCGTGCTCGTCTGCCATGGTGCGGCGGCACCCCCCATCCCGACCTTCCCCCACAAGGGGGAAGGGGTGACCGAGCAGGCGGACGCTGCCCTAGTATTCCGGCCGCAACCCCAGCGGCGCGTGGCTCAGCAGCTCATACCCGCCCTCCGTCACCAGCACCTGCTGCTCCAGCTTCACGCATTCCTTGCCGCCCACGGCGCCGATCAGGGCTTCGACGCAGATCGTCATGCCGGCTTCCAGCTGGCCGTCGAAGCCCCAGCGCTGCCAATCCTGCGGATAGACCGCGAACGGATATTCGTCGGCGAGGCCGACGCCGTGCATGATGCAGGAATAGCGCCGCGCCACGAACTCCTCCGGCAAGGGAAAGCTCTTTTCGCAGAATTCGCGCAAGCTGAGGCCCGCTTTCACCAGCGCCAGATTGTGATGCAAATTGTCGAGCGCGACGCCATAGAGCCGCTGCTGCTCAGCCGTCGGTTTCGCGTCGCCGGCGATCCAGGCGCGGCTGATGTCGGCGCAATAGCCGTTGGGGCCGATCAAGTCCGTGTCGAAGGCGACGATGTCGCCCGCCTGGATCACCCGGTCGGAGCATTCCTGGAACCAGGGATTGGTGCGCTCGCCCGAGGTCAGCAGCCGGCACTCGATCCATTCGCCGCCCCTGGCGATGTTGGTGGCGTGCAAATGCGCCCACAGCTCGTTCTCGGTCATGCCGGGCTTCAGCGCCCGCCACATCGCCTCGATCCCGGCTTCGCAGGCGGCGATCGCCTCCTTCATCGCCAGTACCTCGTCGGCGTTCTTGATGCAGCGCGCCCACTCCATCAGCTCGTCGCCGTCGGTGATGGTGACGTCCTCACGTTCCAGCGCGTGGGTGCCGAGAGGGTCGAGCTTGTCCACCGCCAATCTTTTGTTGCCGCCGCCATGCTGGCGCACCAGGTCGGCGACCTCTTTCGCCCAGCCGTCGATATATTCGCGGTGCCGGCCGCCATTGGTGAAATAGGTGTGCGGAAAGGCGGTGCGGGTTTCCGCCAGCTGCTCGTACCCTTCGCTCAAATGCCGCGCGCAGCCATAGTCGAACAGGATGACCGGCCCCTCGGTCGCGACATAGACATAGCGGCATTTGTTGTGCAGCGCCCAGACCTGCATGTTGCCGACGTCGGTCGCGTGCCGGATGTTGCAGGGGTCGAACAGCAGCGCGCCGCCATAATCGCGCTGGCGCAACTGCCGCCGGATGCGCTCCAGCCGGTAGCGCCTGAGGCTCCCGCGCTCGACCTTGCTCTGGTGATAGGCTGTCATTCCGGAATCTCCCCCGCCCCGCGCTGTGGACGTTAGGGGGTGCGGCCGCGGCTTGCCATATGAGAAATCCGCAAGCGCATCCGGCGTCCGGCGCAACAGCCTTCCGTTTAGGCCGGAATTGGTGCCGTTTTCGGGCCTGACGGGCCTCGGAAGGCGGTGAGCCGCGATTGTCGCTGTCGTTTAATCGGGTGTCGTGATTGACGCTTTCCCCCTCCACCGATAACGTAACAATAATCAACTAAATCGCCGCGCCACAAAGAAAGCGCGGATTGAAACGTCGCCGAAATCCGGTCGCCACAGG
>DASYRS010000594.1:0-3105 GCA_036004205.1 Dongiaceae bacterium | reverse complement strand
CCTCGCGTGGTAGCGAACGCTTCTTGGTGCGTCTGGCCCGGCGTTCGTGCGGCGGCACCCCCCATCCCTACCTTCCCCCACAAGGGGGGAAGGGGCTCATCGAGCATGTTCGATCGGTTGTGCAACCCATGTGCGATTACATCGGAGCGAATCATCGCTCACCTCCCCCGCCCACGGACACCGCTGCCGCCTTCGCACCGTGCGTGCCGCCCATCAGCAGGCCGATCTGCTCGATCGACGCTTCGGCGATGGGAATCGATTGCGACAGCTTGCCTTCGGCGATCACCGCGATCCGGTCGGCGAGCGCGAAGATCTCGTCCAGGTCCTGCGAGATCACGATGACGGCCGCGCCGTTGTCGGCGAGGTCGATCAGCGCCTGGTGGATCGCGGCGGCGGCGCCGGCATCGACGCCCCAGGTCGGCTGCGAGACCACCAGCACCTTCGGGCTCTGCTTCACTTCGCGGCCGACGATGAATTTCTGCAGGTTGCCGCCGGACAGCGAGCGCGCTTCGGCGGCAGGCCCGGTAGTGCGCACGTCAAAGCTCTTGATCACATCGCCGGCGAAGCCCGAGGTCTTGCCGGCATTGATCAGGCCGTTGCGTGACAGCGCCTGCCGCACGTTGCCTGAGAGAAACGCGTTCTCGCTCAGCGACATGTCGCGCACCGCGCCGTGGCCGTTGCGCTCTTCCGGCACGAAGCAGCCGCCGAGCGCGCGCCGCTCGCGTGGACCCAACCGCCCGGCCGCGACGCCGTCGATCGTGATCGCAGCGGGATTGGCCGCCAGCATCTCGCCCGACAAGGCCGACATCAGCTCGGCCTGGCCGTTGCCCGCGATGCCGCCGATGCCGAGAATCTCTCCGCCCTTGACCGCGAAGCTGACGGATTTGAGGTCGGTGCCGAATTGCTGCTCCGATTTCAGGCTGAGATCCTTCACCACGAGGCGCGGCCCGCCATTGGCTTCGCTGCGCCCATGATGGCTGGCGGCCTTCAATTCCGTGCCGATCATCAGCTCCGCCAGATGCCTAGCGGTCTCCTGGCGCGGATCGCAATGGGCGACGACCTTGCCGAGGCGCATGATGGTCGCGCGCTCGCACAGGGCGCGGATCTCTTCCAGCTTGTGGCTGATATAGAGGATGGCGCAGCCTTCATGCGCCAGCCGGCGCAGCGTCTCGAACAGCCGCTCCACCTCCTGCGGCGTCAGCACGGAGGTCGGCTCGTCCATGATCAGCAACTTCGGCTTCTGCAGCAGGCAACGCACGATCTCGATCCGCTGGCGCTCGCCGACCGAGAGGTCGTGCACCGCCTTGTCGGGATCGAGATGCAATCCGTACTCCTTGGAGATTGCCGCGATGCGGGCGCGCAGTCCTTTGCGGTCGGCGGCGTCGGTCAGGCCGAGCGCGATGTTCTCGACGACGGTCAGCGCCTCGAACAGCGAGAAATGCTGGAACACCATGCCGATACCCAGCCGGCGGGCATGATTAGGATTTTGAACAATGATCGATTGGCCCTGCCAGCGGATCTCGCCCTGATCAGGCTTCAGCACGCCATAGATGATCTTGACCAGGGTGCTCTTGCCGGCGCCGTTCTCGCCCAGCAAGGCATGGATCTCGCCGGAAAGGACAGTCAGATCGACGCGGTCGTTGGCAAGACAGCCCGGGAATTGCTTCACGATGCCGCTCAGCGACAAGAGCGGGTCTCCCGTCGCCGTATCTGCTCCCGCCTGCCCTGTCATGTCCCCCTCTGCTTATGCTGCAGTTTTAGCGGTCGCGGCGATCAGTGTCATCCGGCGCCGCGCCGGTTCCCTGTGGATTGTTCGCTTTCCGCGCCGGCTTGCTGCGCCGCCGGCAAAGACAGCAATTGTGCCGCCGTCGAAACTGCTATCGCCATGGGCTGCTTGCCTGGAATTTGGGCAAGGCCGATGGGGCAGACCATCCGCTCCAGCATGGCTGCGCCATGGCCCCGTCCTCTGAGCCCACCGAGGAATCGCGCCTTCTTGGTGGCGCTGCCGATCAGGCCCAGGAACGCAAAGTCGCCGCGCCGCAGCACCCGGTCGCAGATATCGAGGTCGAGCTGATGGCTGTGGGTCAGCACCAGGAACAGGGTCGCCGGCGGGGCTTCGTCCACCTTGTCCGCCAGCCGGGGCGCAACGACGTGCCGGACACCAGCCGGAATCTCAGGCGGGAAACCATCGAACCGGCTGTCAAGCCAGGTCACCGCGAACGGCAGCTCGGCCAGCACCTTGGCAAGCGCCCGCCCGACATGCCCCGCGCCGAACAGCCAGACTGCGCGCGACGTGCGGCGGACGGTCTCGGCGACCTGCCAGGTCTGGCCTTCGATGATCCTGGCTCCCTCCCCGGCATCTTCCGCGCCAGTCCAGCTCTTCTCGCCGTTGCTGCCGGTCGTCAGGAGATATGCTGCGGGGCCGGAGAGAACCGCTTGCCACTTGCTCAGCCAGCGGCGATCGGTCTTGGACAAGGGCTCCAGCAGCAGGCGCACCGCGCCGCCGCAGCATTGGCCAAGATCGGGACCGAGCGAATAGCGCATCAGCTCCGGTCGGGCGGCACCGTCCGTCATCAGCCGGCGCGCTTCATCGATCGCCAGCAGTTCCAGTTGCCCGCCGCCGATCGAGTCCACGATGCCTTGCTGCCGGACCAGCATCTTGGCGCCGGATTCGCGCGGCGTTGAGCCCTTGGCCTCCGCGACTGTCACCAGCACTGCAGGCTCGCCGGCGGCAATGCAATCCAGCGCGGCGGAGAGCCAGTTCATTCGGCGGGCTCCATGCGGGCGTGCAGCTCTTCGATCGCGAACAGCACGCGCTCCGGCGTCGCCGGCGCGTCGAGCCGCGGCAGCACCTTATACTCGGCGATGCTGGCGATCGCATCGGAGATGGCGCGGAACACGGAGATCGCCAGCATCAGCGGCGGCTCGCCCACCGCCTTGGAGCGATGGATGGTCTCCTCGCGGTTCGGCGCATTCTCCAGCAGCTCCATGCGGAAATCCGCCGGCCGGTCGGAGCAGGTTGGGATCTTGTAGGTGCTGGGCGCATGGGTGCGCAGCCGCCCTTCCTCGTCGAAGAACAACTCTTCGGTGGTGAGCCAGCCCATG
>DASYRS010000593.1:0-4880 GCA_036004205.1 Dongiaceae bacterium | reverse complement strand
TCGCCCATCGCCCCAGGACTTGTCTGAGGAGTGGGCGTTAACATCTTGACCTGCAGCATATCTGTCTGATTTTTTTAAGTTATTTTTCCCTAGTCCGACTGCCGCGCTTCAGCGTGACACCCCTGTTTTTGGCTGGGGATAACTCTAGCGCGCGGCTCTCCCGGCGCGCAACATGACCGAATCGAGAACGCCGAAACTGTCGTTAATGCTGGTCAGACTGTGGCCGACTCGCAACAGATATTGATCACACAAAATCGCAACGCACGGTGGCACAGATGCCCAGCGCGGACCTGTAAAATAGCGATCGCCGCGAAGCTGGCTCCGCGGCGATGGTAACGATTGCGACCGGTTAGCAGGCGAACCTGATGAGGTTCGCGAAGCTGTAACAATCAGCCAAGAGCCTTCAGGCGCTTGGTCAGGCGCGAAATCTTGCGCGCGACCGTGTTGCGGTGCATCACGCCCTTGGAGACGCCGCGCTGCATCGCCGGCTGGGCGGCCTTGAGAGCGGCCGCCGCGGCAACCTTGTCGCCCGAGGCGATGGCGCTTTCCGCCTTTTTCACTTCGGTCTTGATCTCGCTGACGCGCGCCTTGTTCCGCAGGGTGCGCCTGGGCGTCTGGCGGATGCGCTTTTCAGCCGATTTATGATGAGCCATGAGATATTTATCCGTATCGATCAGTCAACTCGGGCGCGGGTTATATAGGGGGTGTCCGGTCAGGTCAACCCAGCCCGCCGGCAACGGGAAACCGGGGCTCTGGACGTATTGGGCCGGGGCGGCGCATATACCACCCGCGACCGGATAAGGGATAGACGATGACGGCGCTGCCGTTCCTGAAGATGCATGGTTTGGGCAACGATTTCGTGGTGATCGACCTGCGCGATCGCCCGGTCGCGCTCACCTTGCCCCAGCGGCGCTGGATTGCCGACCGGCGGCGCGGCATCGGCTGCGACCAGCTGATCCTGCTGGAGCCGCCGCGCCAGAAGGTCGCCGACGTGTTCATGCGTATCCACAACCCCGACGGCGGAGAGGCCGGCGCCTGCGGCAACGCCACCCGCTGCGTCGCCGCCAAGGTGATGGCAGAGAAGAAGTCCAGCCACGTCATTGTCGAGACCATCTCCGGCCTCCTGGATACCGAGGCTTCCGACGGCGGACGCGTCGCGGTCGACATGGGTCCGGTCCAGCTTGATTGGCGCGAGGTTCCGGTCTCGGAAGCCTGCGACACATTGCACCTGCCGCTCAGCATCGGGCCGCTCAGCGATCCGGTCGGCGTCAACGTCGGCAACCCGCATGCGGTGTTTTTCGTGCCGGATGCGGAGCAGGTCGACCTCGCCAGCCTGGGGCCGGTGCTGGAGCGTCATCGCCTGTTCCCCGAGCGCGCCAACATCGAGGTGGCGCAGGTCCTCTCCCCTGACCGTATCCGCATGCGGGTGTGGGAGCGCGGCGCCGGCATCACGCAAGCCTGCGGCAGCGGCGCCTGCGCCACCCTGGTGGCGGCGGCGCGGCGCAAGCTGACCGGCCGGAGCGCGACCGTCGTGCTGGACGGCGGCGACTTGCTAATCGAATGGCTGGCGGACAATCACGTGCGCATGACCGGCGACTGGGCGGAAAGCTTCCGCGGCGAGATCGACATTGCCGAGCTGGAGCGCGCCGTTGCCTGAATCCAACAATAGAGCAGCCAAGCTCATCACCTTCGGCTGCCGCCTCAACGCCTTCGAGACCGAGGTGATGCGCGGCCATGCCAGCGCGGCGGGCCTCGGCGATGCGATCATCGTCAACACCTGCGCGGTCACCGCTGAGGCCGAGCGCCAGGCGCGCCAGGCGATCCGCAAGGCGCGGCGCGAGAACCCCGGCGCGCGCATCATCGCCACCGGTTGCGCGGTGCAGATCGCGCCCGACCGCTATGCGGCGATGCCGGAGATCGACCATGTCATCGGCAATGAGGAGAAGCTGAAGGCGGACAGCTTCTTCGCGCTCGCCGGCCGGGATGCGCCGCGCGTCGCCGTCGCCGACATCATGGGCGTCAAGGAAACGGCAGGGCACCTCATCTCCGGCTATGCCGAGCGCACGCGGGCCTTTGTCGAGATCCAGCAGGGCTGCGATCACCGCTGTACCTTCTGCATCATTCCCTATGGGCGCGGCAACAACCGCTCGGTGCCGATCGGCGAAGTGGTCGCGCAGGTGCGCGCCCTGATGGAGAACGGCGTCAAGGAAGTGGTCCTGACCGGCGTCGACATCACCGGCTATGGCGGCGATTTGCCGGGCCAGCCGAGCCTCGGCCAGCTGTGCCGGCGGCTGCTGGTCCTGGTGCCGGACCTGCCGCGGCTGCGCCTCAGCTCGATCGACGTGGTCGAGGTCGATGCGGACCTGAAGCGCCTGATCGCGGAGGAGCCGCGGCTGATGCCGCATCTGCATCTCAGCCTGCAGGCCGGCGACGATCTGATCCTGAAGCGCATGAAGCGGCGCCATTTGCGCGGCGATGCGATCCGCTTCTGCCGCGAAATGCGCAACCTGCGCCCGGACATCGTGTTCGGCGCCGACCTGATCGCCGGCTTCCCGACCGAGACCGAGGAGATGTTCGCGAACTCGCTGGCGCTGGTCGAGGAATGCGGCCTCACCTTCCTGCACGTGTTCCCGTTCTCGGCCAGGGTCGGCACACCGGCGGCGCGCATGCCGCAGCTCGCGGGTCCGGTGCGCAAGGAACGGGCTGCCCGGCTGCGCGCGGCGGGGCAGCATGCACTGGGCCGTTATCTCGCCAGCAGGATCGGTGCGGCGACGCGCCTGCTGGTGGAGCGCAGCGAGGCCGGCGAAGCCTTCGGCCACAACGATCATTTCGCGCCGGTGCGCCTGCAGGGCAGCGCGCCGCAGGGTGCGATTGTTGACGCCCGTGTGACGGCAGCCACCGACGAGCATCTGATCGCCGCATGACCCTCGAGACTTCGGAGAGCGAAAAGCGCGGCTGGTTCCAGCGCCTGAAAGCGGGACTGTCGCGCACCTCCATCAAGATCACCGGCAGCATTTCCGGCCTCTTCACCAAGAAGAAGCTGGACCGCGAATTGCTCGGCGAGCTGGAAGAGGCGCTGATCGCCGCCGACCTGGGGCCCGCGACGGCGGCGCGCCTGACGCAGGCGCTGGCCAAGGACCGCTTCGACAAGGAGATCACCGAGCACGAGGTGCGCGAGATCTTCGCCGCCGAGATCGCCGGCATCCTGCAGCCGGTGGCGCAGCCGCTGACCTTGAGCGACCGCAAGCCGCACGTGATCCTGGTGATCGGCGTCAACGGCTCCGGCAAGACCACCACCATCGGCAAGCTGGCGCAAAGCTACAAGCGCGCCGGCAAGACCGTGATGCTGGCGGCCGGCGACACTTTCCGCGCAGCAGCCGTGGAGCAGCTCAAGATCTGGGGCGAGCGCGCCGGTGTGAAAGTGGTAGCGCGCGAGACCGGCGCCGATGCCGCGGGCCTAGCTTATGACGCTCTCGTCGCCGCCAAGGCGGAGGGCGCCGATCTGCTGCTGATAGACACCGCCGGGCGGCTGCAGAACAAGACCGATTTGATGGCGGAGCTGCAGAAGATCCTGCGCGTCATCCGCAAGCTCGACCCCGAGGCGCCGCACAGTACCTTGCTGGTGCTGGACGCCACCACCGGCCAGAACGCCCATTCCCAGGTCGAGATCTTCAAAGCCATGTGCGACGTCAGCGGCCTCATCGTCACCAAGCTCGACGGCTCGGCCAAGGGCGGCGTGCTGGTGGCGCTGGCGGAAAAGTTCAAGCTGCCGGTGCATGCCGTCGGCGTCGGCGAGACGGCGGAGGACCTGCGGCCGTTCGATGCCGAGGTGTTCGCGAAGGACTTGATGGACGTGTAGACGCGGCGGCTCTATTTCGGCGGTTGATTAGCCGCCGGCGCGACCAGATTAAGGTCAATTTGCCCGCGCAAGGCTTCGAAGCTTTCCATGATCGCGCCGATATCCTGGCCCAGGGCGATCGCCTGCACTGTGTAGCGATCCGACAGCCAGCCGATCCGGCATCCTATGCGCGCCCAGTCCGCCGGCTCATCCTCCACCAGGCAGCGCATCATATAATCGACCTGGCCGCCCGACGTGCGGACCCGGTATTCGAGAACACCTTTCGGCGTCCGCCCCGGCGGCACTCTCCGGCTTGCCGCGAAAATGTCGTCGCCTGACCGCTCGAACGTCAGCGACTGAGATGCCGGACTTTCCTCCAACGAGACGCCGAAGCTTGCTTGATCGCCAATGGTCTTGAGCGCGGAATTGATGCTGGTGACATTGCTCGCCAGACTATCGTCAAAAATGATCACATGTCGTTCGGGGGTCGAGACATAGATGTCCACGGAGCTTCCATCCTCGGGCCAATGATTCTTGGGGCCGAAGAATTCCCGCCCTGAGACCAGTCGCGATCCCATCCAGTGCCCCGTGATCTCTATTCCGAGGAAGGGATTGACGCTGACTTCGATGGCGTCGTCCTTGCCGCCCCAGCATAGCACCAGAGGCTCGAATTTCGGTTGCTTTCCAACGGCTGCGAACTCGAGGCGCTCGGTCCCAGCAGAGCACGTCACAGCCTCTGCATCGGCCCGTGCATTGGCGATACCTAATCCGGCCGAAAATACCAACGCGCAGACTAAGACCAAGAACCGGCGTTCAATTACCATTCGATTCCCGCTTCGATGGCCTCAGTTCGCCGGACGGATCGCAAAGGATTCGAGATCGGAGTGGACCTGCTCCGAAATCCGGAAAGAGCGCTCCAGGTTTTTGCCTGCGACCGTGATCGCCATGCGCCGGTCCTGCAGCGCGACGAAGTTCATGCACAGGTGCGCCGCGGTGCCGACGACACCGCACATCATCAGATGGGGCGGCGCCTCGCTCGTGG
>DASYRS010000592.1:0-2294 GCA_036004205.1 Dongiaceae bacterium | reverse complement strand
CGACCTCTGCCCAGTTGGTGAGATACGGCCGCAGCACATCAGGCGCTACCAGCGCATCGGCGAGGTTGATTGCCGTGCCCGGCGCGATCGGCCCGACCAGGAATTCCACCAGCCGTATTGCCCCCGCGTTGGCACGGAGCAGATTCCAGTGCCGGTCGACGACGACTGCCGGATAGGGCTCCTGCTGCGCCAGGATGTAATCGAGCGCGCGCGTCACCTGGTCAAGGTCGGGCGCCGCCAGGTCGCGCTGTCGCCATTCCGGCGCGAATCCGGCGGCAAGCAGCAGCGTGTTGTGCTGGCGCAGCGGAAGGTCGAGCGCCCCGGCAAGGCGATCGACCATGTCGCGGCTCGGCGACGCGCGACCCAGCTCGAGGAAGCTCAAGTGGCGCTGGGAAATGCCTGCGCGTCCGGCGAGCGCGAGTTGCGCCAGGCCGCGTCGCCCGCGCCAGGTCTTCAGCTGATCGGCAAAGGTCGCATCATTCGGCATGACTACCTCGGAGGTAGTTGAGGCAATGGCTGCGCCGAGCATGATGCTGCGCGCTGCCCGCATTTGGCAGGAGTGGGCATGCAGGGCACGATGCGCTAAGGTCACGGCTCGGGCATCGTTGGCGTCGGGGGTTCGATACATGAGGGTGTCTCTGCGGCTTGGCCTGTTGGCCGCACTGGTCGTGTGCGTGGCCGCCTGCGAGCACACGGCAGCTCCGTCCGGGCCCCAGCCCATCTGGGTGATCGAGGACGGCAGTACCGTCATTCACAACCCCTCCGGCATACGGGCGCCTCGGCAAGCAGGCCGGTTTCATTTCATCAAGAAATATGAGGGCGCACGGCAGGATCTTGTCGTGCTCTATGCCGCAGGATCAGAGCCGGGAGGTGTGCGAGTCTATTTCTCGGGCCTTCCGGAATCGGTCAATGAGCCGTGCGACGCGATCGTCGGCCGCAGGGCGGAGCGCGTGGAGCACGGAGCCGAGTTCATCCAACGCCTCGGGCCATGGGCCGACCTTGCTCCACTCTTCGAGGGCATGGAAACCGGCCGGGCTGCCGTCTACGACTCGAAACCGGAAGGCTCGGATACGGCGATGCGATCGGAGATCTACATCCTGTGCGGCACAGGCGGCTCGTGGATCGTGGAGTACCGCGCCGACTATCCGCGCGATGCCCAAGGCAGCGACTGGATCAAGGAGCTGATCGCAGAGACCGCGCCGCAATCCTAGATCATCCGCTTCGCCGCGGCCGCGCTGCCCTCCAGCCAGCCGAGATAGTGGATCAGCGGCTCGCGCCAGGGCAGATCGATCCTGATGTCGAAGCGGAACCAGCCGTCCTCGTTCGATTCCTCGGCCGTGAGATGCGGCCACAGGAAACGCGGCGTCGGCACGCCGAGGGTGCGCATGCCGACGACGTCGAGCGTCAGCGCGCCGTCCCTGATTCCGGTCTTGAGGTCGAATACCACCAGACCGAAATTCTCGCGCACGATCCGCGCGCCGGGGGCGGCCGGCAGCAGGCGCGTCTTGATGTCGTGGGTGTCGAAGGCCCGCATCCACACTTCACCCACCCGGTCGCGCAGCACCGTCACCGACATGCGCGGATAGAAGCCGGCGGGCGGGAAATGGAACCACCAGCCGACCAGCCGCGAGAGCAGGGATTGGCCGCGTTTCACCTGGGCGAGGCCGCGCCAGTATCCGATCTGCTCGGTGCCATGGACCTCGCGTACGGCATTACCCAGCCGCTCGAAGCTGCGGCCCATCAAGCCCTTGAGCAGCCGCCTATCGCACGACGGTGCGAAGTCCGACAGGATGGTCATGGTGAGCCCCCGATTTCCGGCCCGAATTTCGGCTCGATTTACGTCTGGCGATGTCCGCCAGCGCCGCGTCGAGCGTGCGATAGCGGAACTGGAAGCCGAGCTGGTCGGCCCGCTCCGGCAGCACGCGCTGGCCGTCCAGCAGCAGCGTCGCCATCTCGCCCAGCATCAGCCGTAGCGCAAACGCGGGCGCATGCAGGATCGCCGGGCGATGCAGCGCCGCCGCCAGCGTGCGCGTGAAGTCCGCGTTGGTGACCGGCTGCGGCGCTACCGCGTTGATGACGCCACTGAAAGTCGGATCATCGATCGCACGGACGATGAGCGCCAGCAGGTCCTCGAGATGGATCCACGACATCCATTGCTTGCCGCTGCCGAACCGCCCGCCGAGCCCGAACCTGAACGCCCGCGGCAGCGGTTTCAGCATGCCACCATTACCCAGCACCAGCCCGATGCGCAGCCGCGCCACCCGCAGGTCCAGCTTCTCCGCGCGCTTCGCCTC
>DASYRS010000591.1:0-13924 GCA_036004205.1 Dongiaceae bacterium | reverse complement strand
AGCATGTGAACGATGCCGCTGATCACCCGCCGATCCTCGACCCGATGCGCCCCGCGACGCCCACGCGGCAACAACGGCTCGATCCGCCGCCATTCCGCATCACTCAGCCAATAAACCTGCTTCGCCATCCAAGCCTCCCTGCGCTGGAAAGCTTGAATCACAATCCCCGCCACCAGGGAATCCTTATTGAGTACAGACCCTAGCGCACCAGATCGACGACCTCGTGCACCACCACCTGTTCCGCGCGGCCTTTGACATGGATCGGCCCGAGCAGCCGGCACTGGAACCCGGCACCGGCCGCTCGGATGGTCGATTCGCTGGCGAGGATACCGGTGCCAAGCTCCTTGTTCGCGGCCTCGAGCCGCGCCGCCACGTTCACCGAATCGCCGATGGCGGTGTAGTTGATGCGGTTGATCGAGCCGACATTGCCGACCACGCACGAGCCGGTGTTGAGGCCGATGCGGATCTGGAACGCGCCTTCCCTGCCCGCCTCCGCGCGCAGCTTTTCCTGCACCGCCAGCGCGGCGCGCATGGCGCTGGCGGCGTGATTGGGCAGCGGCACCAAGGCGCCGAAGATCGCGACCACCGCGTCGCCGACATACTTGTCGATGATGCCGCCTTCGGCCTCGATCGCCTGGCCCAGCAGGGTGAAATGGGCGTTGAGCTGGGTTACCAGCTCCTTGGCATCCATATGCTCGGCGACGGTGCTGAAGCCGGCGATGTCGGAGAACCAGATCGTGACCTCGCGCGTCTCGCCGCCCAGCTCCGGCGGATTGTCGCTGTCGATCAGCTGCCGCGCGAGGTGGACATCGAGATAGCGCGACAAGGCGAGCGCCATCCGGCGCCGCTCGCGGTCGATCACGAAGGTGCGCAGGCCAAGCCCGATCAGGAACGCCGCGACCGCCGACGCCACGCCGCCCAGCAGCGGCGCGAACCAGTCGAGCGACGCCGAGACGGTCGTGCCGGTCAGCCATAACGCCAGCGCGCCAACCAGCAGCAGGCTTGCGATGGGCGCGCGCAGGAAGATCGCGAACGCGGAGCCAATGCTCGACATCGCCGCGAAGGCAAGCAACCCCACCGGAACCGGCCAGAACCGCGCCAGCTCGCCGCGCAGCAGGTCGTTGACGGCCTGGGCATGGATGAAGACGCCGGGAATGGTTCGCCGTGACGACGGTTCGCTAGCAGTCGTGGGAGCGCAGGGCAAGGTACGAGGCGTGCCGCCTTCGACGAAGGCGCGCCCCGATGTCGCCTTGCGATCCTCTACATCGAGCTCCGCGCCAAGCAGCACGATCTTTCCGGCGAAGGCCGTTGCCAGCGGTTCGGTCGCGCCCGCGGTCACGCATTGGTAGACGTCCTGCATCGTATAGACCGGCGCAACCGATGCATCCGCGTAGTTCGGCCAGAGATAGCGCAGCTTCGCGGGCAATCGCCTCATGTCGAAGCCGGCCCGCTCCGCGACGGTCAGGGCGAAGGCGGGGTCGCCTCCCCCCTGCCGCAGGGGCAAATACCGAACCACGCCGTCGAACCCGAAGGAAACGCTGACCGAGCGGATGTTCCTTTGTCCGCCAACAAGAAGTTGGAGAAGGCGATGAGGACCGAAAACAATTTTGCCGCCGACGTCGGTCTGAGCCAGCACCACGCGTTCCAACGCCGCCAGCCTTTGCAGCGACGCGTAGAGTGGCCGGTCATAGCCTGGCATGACCGTTTCCGCTGTGGTCGAAAAGATGATGTCGGCGCCGATCACCCTGGCGCCAGCCTGATCGAGTCCGTCCAGCACCTTCGAAAATTGCGGCGCCCACAAGGCCCATGGCACATTGCGAAAGCCGGGAGCCTCGAAGGTTGCGCCGTCAATATTCACGACCACGACCTCGGTGTCAGGCGTCGGATGGCGGTCGCCGAACAAAACGTGCCGCAGCGTCAGCAGGGCATCGAACGAGAGCCCGTAAGCGAGGTATCGCTCGGTGAAAAAGCCAATGACCAGCGCAAGGACCGCGACGATCGCCGCGAAGCGAACGCGCGTCTTCATCGTCTAGAAGCGCACGACGCGCTGCAGCGTGACGACTTGGCCCACCCCCGCATTGTCGGCGATCTTGAACGCGACCTTGCGATCGCCGCAGATGGCGGCATAGATCCCGCCCGGCGTCAGTTTCATGCCGGTCTGCTTGAGATCGAGGGTGCGGCCGAACAGGGAAACCCGGATCGGCGATTCCTGCCGGTCCAGGCGCTGGATGACGAGGGACGGATCGGCCGGGATCTCGCCTTCCGGCAGCACGAACACGGGCTGAACGGCAGGCACCACGCGCACATTCGCGCCGCCCGTCCCGCCCAGGCCGCGGATCGCGACCACCGCCGCCTCGTTGGCGCCGGCGGCGCTGTCCGGATCGACCGATCCATTGCAGGGCAGCGTCGTGCGGTTGACCTCTCCGCCTTCGACCGTGCTCTGCGCGGCGCCGATGGTGACGCGTCCGCCCTTGATCTCCTCATGCGCGCAGGATTCCATATAGCCGAGCACGAGGGTATCGCCGGCCTTCAGCTCGATCACCGTGCCCTCCAACAGCAGGTCGAAGGAGCGGACATCCTCGCGCGGCGGAGAGACGGACTCGACGATCGCGGTCAGGTCCTGGGCCAGCGCCGGAGCCGCACCGGCCAGCGCCAAGGCGCAGGAGACGAGCACGACACGCACCCCTTTGACGATCGTCACCCGATTCATGAGGGCCACCCCGAATACCACATGAACAATAGTGGTGGAGGCGCCCTTTCCTGTCCAGCCCGCCCGCTGTGCGTGCGCTCACAACAGCGATTGCCACCGCTTGATCGCCCATCAACGCACGCTATCCTGCTGCGCATGAAACCGAAGCACACCATCGCCGGCGCTCGGCTGCGCGTGGTTCTGGGACCGGGCGTCGCGCTGGGGCCAGGCAAGGCCGATCTCTTGGAGGCGATCGCCGAGACCGGCTCGATCTCCGCGGCAGGCCGGCGGATGAAAATGAGCTATCGCCGCGCCTGGCTACTGGTGGAGGAACTGAACGGTTCGTTCCAGACCGCCTTGGTCGCGGCGGGCAAAGGGGGAGCCCATGGCGGCGGCGCCCGCCTGACGGAACTCGGCACGCGGGTGCTGCGCCATTTCCGCAGCATGGAGCGCAAGACGCAAAAGGCCATCGCCGCCGACCTCACCGCGCTCTCGACCGTCGTCAAGCCCTCGAAATAAACCGGTAGAGCCCCCGTCTTGCCGTCCTTGCGGCAAAGCGATATATCCATCCAGATATAACGTCAGGGGATGGTGATGATCCAGGGCTTGTTTGCGCTTTCCCGCCGCGCGGTGCTGGCCGGCATCGCGGCGACCTTTACGCTGGCTGGCGTCGCCACGGCGGCCGAACAGCCGGTGACGGTGTTCGCGGCGGCCTCCTTGACCGACGTGTTGAAGGCCGCCGCCACGAGCTGGCAAGGCAAAGGCCACGGCCCGATCGTGCTGTCCTTCGGCTCGTCCTCAGCCATCGCCAAGCAGGTCGAGGCGGGCGCGCCGGCCGACATCTTCGCCTCCGCCGACGAGAAGTGGATGAGGTACCTGACCGACAAGAGCCTGATCGCGACGGACACGGTGCATCGCCCGATCGGCAACGACCTGGTGCTGGTCGCGCCGGCCGATTCCAATGCTTCGATCGCGGTCGGCCCAAACTTCGACCTGGTGGGCGCCCTGAACGGTGGGCGCCTGTCGATCGGCGATCCCAAGGGCGTGCCGGCGGGCAACTATGCCAAGCAGGCGCTGACCAGGCTCGGAATCTGGGACGCGGTCGAACCCCAGACCGCGCCGGCGGAGAATGTGCGTGCTGCGCTGGCGCTGGTGCAGCGCGGCGAGGCGCCGCTCGGCATCGTCTATGCGACCGACGCGCGCAGCGCCAAGGGCGTCAAGGTGGTCGGCACCTTCCCCGACGACAGCCACGATCCGATCGTGTACCCTATGGGAATCGTCGCCGGACATGACCGGCCGGAAGTGAAGGCGTTCTTCGACTTCCTGCTGAGCGCGGAAGGTGCGGCGTTGTTCAAGACCTACGGATTCAAAAACCTTTGAGCGACGACAGCCGCTTCCTGACCCTGACGCCGGAGGAATGGACGGCTGTCGCCCTCAGCCTCGAGGTCGCGCTCAAGAGCATATTGTTCAGCCTGCCGGTCGCCGTCCTGGTCGGATGGCTGCTGGGAAGGCGGCGTTTTTTCGGCAAGAGCGTCGTCGACGCCTTCGTGCATCTCCCCTTCGTGTTGCCGCCGGTCGTCACCGGCTATGTGCTGCTGCTGCTGTTCGGCGTGAAGGGGCCGATCGGCGGCTGGCTCAACGACTGGTTCGGGGTGCGGTTCGCTTTCACCACCGCCGGCGCGACGCTGGCGACGGCGGTGATGACCTTTCCGCTGATGGTGCGCGCCATCCGCCTCTCCGCCGGCGCGGTCGATCGCGGGCTGGAAGATGCGGCGCGCACTTTGGGCGCGGGACCGTTCGACCGGTTCTTCTCCATCACCCTGCCCTTGATGGTGCCGGGCATCGCGGCGGCGGCGATGACGGCGTTCGCGGCCGCCCTTGGCGAGTTCGGCGCCGTCATCACCTTCGCAGCCAGCATTCCGGGCGAGACCCAGACCCTGCCGCTCGCGATCTACGGCGCGCTGCAGGTGCCCGGCGGCGAAGAGACCGCTACGCGCCTCTCCATCGTCTCCTTCGTGCTGGCGCTCACCGCCCTGTTCGCGTCGGAGCGGGTCGCGCATCGCGCCCACGTCTGGCAAGGGTAGGTGTCCTTGCTCCGCATCGACATCGCAAAGCAGCTTGGCGCCTTCCGGCTTGCGACCGCGTTCGAAGCAAAGGCACGCGGCGCAACGGTCGTGTTCGGCGCCTCGGGCGCGGGCAAGAGCTGCCTGCTCGCCGCCATCGCCGGCCTGGTGAAGCCGGACAGCGGGCGGATCGAGGTCGCGGGCGAGACCCTGTTCGATGCCGCGCGCGGAACGAATCTCGCCGCCGAGGCCCGCCGCGTCGGCTTCGTGTTCCAGGAAGCGCGGCTGTTCCCGCATATGAGCGTGCGCGCGAACCTCGAATATGGCCGCAAGCGCCGCAAGGAGCATGCGGCCGCCGCCAGCTTCGACGACGTGGTGGCGTTGCTCGGCATCGGCGGGCTGCTGGAACGGCGGCCGCGCAGCTTGTCCGGTGGCGAGAAACAGCGCGTCGCGATCGGACGCGCGCTGCTCTCCAACCCGCGCCTGCTGCTGTTGGACGAGCCGCTGGCCTCGCTCGACGATCCGCGCAAGGCGGAGATCCTCCCCTTCCTGGAGCGGCTGCGCGACGAGATCGGCATCCCCATGCTCTATGTCACGCACAGCATGGACGAGGTGGCGCGCATGGCCGACCATCTGGTGCTGCTGGATCGCGGCACGGTCGCCGCCGCCGGCTCGCCGGGCGAACTATCCGGGCGGCTCGATCTGCCGCTGCTGATCGACCGGCCCGACGTCGGCGCGATCCTGCTCGGACGCGTCGCGGCGCAGGACGAGTCGCGCGGCGTCACGCGCGTCGCGACCGGCGCGGCGGAGTTCCTGCTGTCGCACATCGACCTGCCGGCCGGCCATCCGGTGCGGCTGCGCGTACTGGCGCGCGACGTCGCCATCGCGACCCGGCGCCCGGAGGGGCTCAGCGTGCAGAACGTATTGCCATGCCGCCTGATCGCCCTCGCCGACCGCCCCAACGGCCGCTGCCTGCTGCAACTCGATCTCGGCGGCGCGGCGCTGCTGGCGCTGCTGACCGCCGATTCCGCGCGCCGCCTCCAGCTGCAGGCTGGACAACAGGTGTTCGCGCTGGTGAAGTCGGTCGCGTCGAGTGCGCTGGTCTAGGTTTGATGATCGGGAGCAGGAACGATGTCACGCACCGAATCCAAGCTGAAAGAACTGGGCCTCACGCTGCCGCCGCCGATGCGGGCACCGGACGGGATCACGTTGCCGTTTCCGTGGATCAATATCCGTGGCGACCGGGCCTTCGTCTCCGGCCATGGCCCGCAAAACCCGGACGGCTCACTGGCCGGGCCGTTCGGCAAGGTCGGCGACGGCGTGACGCTCGAGCAGGGCTATGACCTGGCCCGCAAGGCCGGGCTGTCGGTCCTGGGCAGCCTGCAGCGCGAGCTTGGCGATCTCGACCGGATCGCAGGCTGGGCCCGCGTGTTCGGCATGGTGAATTCCGCGCCGCTGTTCCACCAGCATCCGGCGGTGATCAACGGGTTCTCCGACCTGATCCTCGCCGTGTTCGGTCCGCAGACCGGTCGCCACGCGCGCTCCGCGATCGGCGTGGCGGCGCTGCCATTCCAGATCGCCGTCGAAGTCGAAGCGGAAGTCCTGCTGCGCGCGTAGCGAAAGCGGCGGAGCCGCGCGAGTACATCCGTCGCGCGAGCGCGCCGCTTTCCCCGCTTGCGCGGGATACCTACGGCTGAACGACGATGTCGTTCTTGACGCCGCGCACGCCCTCGACGCTCCAGGCGATCTGCTCGGCCTTGGTGCGATCGGCTTCGCTCGGTACGAAGCCGCTCAGCTGCACGACATCCTTCAAGGTCTCGACCTTGACCTGATTGGCGAGAGTCATGCTGCCGTCGGAGGCGAGCTTGGTCTTGATCTTGGTGGAGATGGCCGCCGAATCGACATATTCGCCGGTCGATTCCTGGCCCGAATTCACCGAGCATCCGGCCGCCCCGACGCTCAGCATCATCAGCGGCAGCAGGAAGCGGAATCTGGTTGCGGTCTTCACGATCCTTCTCCTTGACGCACGATTCACGGCGCGTCCCTTGTACAAGACGCGATGTCAATAGAACGCCATGGCGGAGAATTGGTTCCCCTAACGCGGGCCCCAATAGTCTTTAGGGCCATACCAGCGCATGGCGCGTGGCGGGCGGGTCGCCAGCGCTTCGCTCGCCTGGAACGCCAGCAATTCGCCCAAGCGCTGCAACCCGACCGGCAAGTCGTGGGTGCGCTGGACCATGTCGGAGCCTTGTTGCACATTGCCCTCGATGATCACCGGTCCGCGGTCCGTGATGGCGACGTCGAAGCCGACCATGATGCGATCGGCGGACAGTCCGGCCGCCTTCTCAACCATCGCCACCGTCTCCGGCCAGCACGGCAGACGCATGCCCGCGATCGCAGCGCCCGTGACCGGATGCTTCTGGTGCAGCACGCAGGGCCGCCTGATCCAATTGTCCCATGCCGGGCCGACCTCTCCGGTCGCGACATCGACGCGGCACACCGCGCCGCCTTGATGGAAATTGTCGACCGAAGAGCCCGCCGCCAAAGACATCTTCAGCACCGCGTTGGTGACCTCGAAGCCACCGGTCTCGGTCTTGCATGTGGTGATGCGCAACGAGGTGAGGCCGCCGAAGCGCATCAGGTCGGGATGGTTCCGGAGACACTCCTGGATCAAATAGCGCCCGCGCCGCGCCACCAGTGCGAGGATGTGCGCGCGCAGCGCGGTATCATTCAGCCGCTGCCCGCCGGGACCTTCGTAGGCACCATCGCGATAGGCCCACTTCTCGCAGCCGCGCCCGCCCTTGCCCTTCGCCGGCTTGATGAAGAGGTCGTGCGGCGGCAATCCCTCGCCCTTGTATGCTTCCGGCGCGAAGGTTCCGTCGGCGCTCGCGACCTGGAAAACGACCGGGCTCGCCACCTTCGCCTTCTCGCAGCGGCGGAAGAACAGCAGCTTGTCCTTGAGCGATTCCTTGGTGCTCCGCCGCATGGTGACGCGGGTATGGAAGTGGACCAGATTGTGGAACCCGCCCTTCAGCTCATAGCGCAGGATGTAATGCCGCGCATTGGCGAGCCGCTCGGGCCGGAACAGGTCGAACACATAATACTTGTCCGGTGGAATCGAATAGCGGAATGCAAGCCAGGTCTGCTCCAGGATCTGGCGCCGGACCGGCTTGCCGGTCGCGCGCGCCACGACCGGGCCGATTCGCCGCGTAAACATCCACAGCATGACGATGAAATTGACCGGCCACAACACGCACAGCGCCACCGTCAGCGCGAGGTGCCGCGGCCCCATGCTGCGCCAGGCAAAGCGCGCATAGGCAGCATGGATCTTATCCGACGCGGATCGCGGCGTCCCCAATGGCGCCCAGAACAGGCGATAGGGCGAACAATAAGGCAGTCGGGTGCGGGCCATCTTGGTCAGCAGCCTTAGCGAGCAATTCCTCGCCCGTAAAGTCATATCGGACGTTGGGCGCCTGTGGACGGGGCGGGCCCGGTGACGCTAAGGTTGCGCGATCAGACATGAGGTGCGACGCGTGACGACCAATCTGAAAGCCCGCCTGAAGGCCGGAGAGCAGCTGCTCGGCGCCTGGACCATGAGCGATTCGCCCGACAATGCCGAGGTGATGGCGCTGTCCGGCCTCGATTTCGTGCTGATGGATCATGAGCATGGCCAGGCCACCATCCCCGACGCCATCGCCCAGCTGCGCGCGATCCAGGGCACCAAATGCGCCGGCCTCCTGCGCGCGCCGTGGAACGACATGGTCTTCATCAAGCGGGCGCTCGATGCCGGCATCCACGGCATCATGATACCGCAGGTGAATACGCCGGAGGAGGCCCGCGCCGCCGTCGCCGCCTGCCGCTATCCGCCCCTCGGCATCCGCGGGGCCGCCGGCGGCACGCGCGCGACATCCTACGGCCTCGACATGGGCTATTACGGCCGCGCGGCGGATGAGCTCATCATCATCGTGCAGATCGAGACGCCCCAGGCGGTGGAGAACACGGCGGCGATCGCGGCGGTGGATGGCGTCGACGTCATCTTCGTCGGCCCGCGCGACCTCTCCGCCAACATCGGCAAGCTCAACAAGATGGACGATCCCGAGCTGCGCGCCCTGATCGCCAAGATCGAGGATGCGACGCTGAAGTCCGGCAAGGCGCTCGGCACCGTCGCACCGACCGGCGCCCTGGTGAAGCAGCTGTTCGCCCGCGGCTACGGCCTGCTCATCTCCGGCAGCGACCTCACGCACCTGCGCGCCGGCATCGCCCAGATGATGAAAGAGGCGGGGCGCTCGTAGCGTTCTACCGGCGCCCTGCCCCACTCCGTCATGGTCGGCTTGGCCTGCGTTTAGCCTACGCTTACCCTACCCTTCGTACACCTCCCAATGCCGGCAGGTCGGCTCGTATTCCAGCAGGTAGTCCTTGTCGAAATCGTCGTAGCGCGCCTTTTCGGCATCCTCGCCGGCGAACGCCTTGATGGCCTCCAGCGACTCCCAGAAGGTCAGCATGTCGAAATGCGCGACGTCGCCTTCGATGCGCAGCAGCGCATAGGCCGCGAGATTGCCGGGCACCGCCTTGTAGCGCGGGATGGCGAAGGTCCGCATGTGGCGGAGATAGGCGTCGCTCTTCGCGGCCGGAACGCGGCCGTGCCAGATACGTGCGATCATGGATCATGTCCTCTTGAGGACGACGCTCTCGCGCACCAGACCACCCGAACGCGGCGCGAATTGCAAGCGCCTTCAGATCATCTGGAACTTGCCGGTCTTGCGATAGCGCTGGAAGGCCTTCAGCGTGCGCCCGCTGTTGGGCATCAGGTTGGCGGGCAACCCATCGAGCGCGAACCAGCCGAGTTCCAGCGTCTCGCGCGGATCGAACTTCGGCGTGCCGCGCGGCTTGCTGGCGTGGAACATCACCGACACCGTCTGCGTCCGGTCGCCGTTCGGAAACCTGATGGTCTCGTGCCTGGGGTCGGAGGCGATGCCGAAGACTTTCGGCCGCGCGATCTTGAGCCCCGTCTCCTCGAACACCTCGCGGATCGCCGTCTCCGCGCTGCTGTCGCCGATCTCCTGGTGCCCGCCCGGCAGGCCCCAGCGCCGGAAATCGCTGCGCAGCTCCAGCAGCACGCGCTCCGAGCGGTCATGCACCACGATGCGCGCACCGGGGATGAGGATCAGCCGCTTGCCGACGATCTTGCGCAGCTTGCCGAGATAGGAATCGGAAAATCTCATGGCTTGGCCGCTATCTCAGTCTGAACAGTTCGGCAACTGCTCGGAAGCACTGCAGCGCCTTCTCAGGTTGTACGGTGGTCATGTCGACCTTAGGGTACGTGGCAACCGTCGCGAATTCATCGTAATCCCTTACGACCCGGCACATGTCCTGACGACACCAGAACGAAACCTGCGAACCTGGATGAGGATCCAACAGATAGAAGTCCGCATTTAGGGTAGTGTATCGATGATATCCCGGTACGTCGGTGGCGATTTCCTTCGCATAGGCCGAGATTTCCTCGATGGTAGGGGTAGGGGAAGCGACGACGTAACGAGATACAACGGCAATCCAATCGGGCGCAGGGTCCGCCAAGCAACCAAGCTGATCCAGATCGACTGTCCGTTCTTCTGATACGATGCCTATGCTCTGCCTATCCTTGACGTACCCAAGAAGGTCGGCTGGGTCGAACGCGAGCATCGTTATGTTGGGCCGGCCGTCCGCATAGCCCGATCGAAGCTTCCTATCCAGCACGACCCGCGGAACCAAGAAACATGCGGCTTCTTCCTCGAACGTCTTTTTGTTGAACGTCTCTATACTGACAAATACATCCTTAGCGTCCCGGTCTCGCTGTGCCGGATCATAGAACGTCGCGCATCCGTTCAGCGGCTCTGCCTGCACAGGCGCAGCAATAGATAGAGCTCCGCAGACGGTGAGCGCGAAAACACACTTCAGCCGGTACATCCCCTACTCCGCCGCCAGCGGCGTGCGCATGGTGACGAATTCCTCGGCGGCGGTGGGGTGGATGGCGATGGTCTGGTCGATCTGCTCCTTGGTGGCTTTCAGCTTCACGGCGATGGCGAGGGTCTGGATGATCTCCGGCGCATCGAGCCCGACCATGTGTGCGCCGACCACCGCCTGGCTCTTGCGGTCGATCACCAGCTTCATCAGCGTGCGCTCGGAGCGGCCGGTCATGGTGTGCTTCATGGGGCGGAAGCTCTCGCGGTAGATCTCGACCTCGCCGTATTTCGCGCGCGCCCGCTCTTCGCTGAGGCCGACGCTCCCGACCGGCGGCTGGGTGAAGACCGCCGATGGGCAATCGTCGTGGTCGACCATCCAGGGCCGCTGCCCGAACACGCTGTCGGCGAAGGCGTGGCCCTCGCGGATCGCGACCGGCGTCAAATTGATCCGGTTGGTGCAGTCGCCGACGGCGTAGATGTTGGGCACGCTGGTCTTCGACCAGCCATCGACCTTGATCGCGCCGACATCGTCGAGCACGACGCCGACTTTCTCCAGCCCCATGTTGCGCGTCAGCGGCCGGCGGCCGGTCGCATAGAGCACCTGGTCGCAATCGATCGCGGTGCCGTCGCCCAGAGTGACCGCGAACGCGGCGGCCACCTTGTCGATGCGCGCGACGTCGGTACGGCAGCGCACATCGATGCCCTTCTTCGCCAACTCGTCGGCGAGGAAATTCCGCACGTCGGCATCGAAGCCGCGCAGCACCTGCTCGCCGCGATACAGCACCGTCGTCTTGGAGCCGAGGCCGTTGAAGATGCCAGCGAACTCCAGCGCGATATAGCCGCCGCCCACCACCACCACGCGCTCCGGCAGCTTCGTCAGGTGGAAACATTCGTTGGATGAGATGGCATGCTCGATCCCCGGCAGCTTCGGCATTTCCGGCCACGAGCCGGTGGCGATCAGGATCACGTCCGCCGTCACCCGCCTTCCGCCGACCGAGACGGTGTTGCGGTCCACCAGTTCGGCGCGCGCCTCGATCAGCTCCGCCCCCGCTTTGGACAGGGTCGACTTGTAAGCCGCGTTGAGGCGGTCGATCTCCTTGTCCTTGTTGGCGATGAGGCGCCCCCAATCGAAGCTGGGCCGCGCGCCCGACCAGCCGAAGCCTTCGGCGTCCTCGAAATCCTCGCCATAGTGCGAGGCATAGACCAGCAGCTTTTTCGGCACGCAGCCGCGGATGACGCAGGTGCCCCCTACCCGGCTCTCTTCCGCGATCGCCACTTTGGCACCGTGGCTGCCCGCGATGCGCGCGGCACGCACGCCGGCCGAGCCGGCGCCGATGATGAAAAGGTCGAAGTCAAAGGCCATGCTGCGCGCCCGGATATTGGAGTCGTTCGTCGATCGCCGCAGTCTATTAACCGGCCGCTGCCGCCGCAACGCAATGCGCCGAAAGGGCTTGACCGCGCATCGTAACCTACTATGTTACATATCGCTGCGTCACCACCCGCGACGGCGCGCATATTCGGCGCCCGGCGCATCCCATCCATTGGAGCAACGACGATGAAGCTGTTTTATTCACCCGGTGCCTGCTCTCATGCGCCGCACATCCTGCTGCGCGAGGCGGGCCTCGATTTCGCCATCGAGAAAGTCGATCTCGCCGAGAAGAAGACCGAGACCGGCGCCGACTTCAAGAAGATCAGCCCCTTCGGCTATGTGCCCGCGTTGCAGCTCGACAATGGCACCGTGCTGACCGAAGGGCCGGCGATCGACCAGTATATCGCCGACCTGGTGCCGACGAAGAAGCTGGCCCCCGCCGCCGGCACGCCGGAGCGCTACAAGCTGCAATCCTGGCTCAACTTCATCTCCACCGAACTGCACAAGCAGTTCTCGCCGCTGTTCAACAAGGCGGTTCCGGAAGAATACAAGACCATGGTGAAGGAGAAGATGTTCACGCGCTTCGACGTGATCAACGATCACCTGTCGAAGAGCCTGTACATCATGGGCGAGACCTTCACCGCGCCCGATGCCTATCTCTACACGGTGCTGGGCTGGGCCAAGTATTTCGGTATCGACTTCGCGGCCAAGTGGCCGGCGATCAAGTCCTTCATGGACCGCGTCGCCGCGCGCCCGTCGGCCCAGGCCGCCGCCAAGGCCGAGGGCCTCGCCGCGTGACCTGACCAGCGACAGGCGGAGCGGCTCCCTCCTGCGGACGAATGTCCGCACTCGCGGACGGGAGACCGCCCCCGCATGGAAAAGCCCGGCGCATCCCCCGCGCCGGGCTTTTCGTTTGCGAAACGGCCAGCGGCGTCACGATGTCGCGAGCCGGCGAACCGAAAGCGCTTCATCCTTGCGGGCGGCGGGTCCGATGCGCATAGTCGGACCGTGCAGGCCTCGATCGCAAGAAAGCTGATTTCCCTCCTGCTCCTGGCGGTGCTGATCGCCGGCGGGGAAAGCCTTGCATCCATGCCGACGCCCTTGAGCGCGGGCAGCCCCCCGGCGATGGATATGCAGAAGTCCGACATGAGCTGCAAGGCGTGCGGCTTGTCGAAAATGGCGGCTGTGTCCTGCGATGCGCAGTGCGCGGCAGTGCCCGCGATCGCCACGGCGGTCATCGACCTGTCGAGGATGGGCTCACACGAACCCTGGATCATCCGCTCGGATGGGGGCGCCACCCTTTCCATCGGCCCGGATCCCGCCCCTCCCCGCGCTTCACTCTCCTGAACCCGGCTGACCGCCGGGCGATTTCCCGCATCTCGAATTCGAGTGGAGAGGAGTGTCCAATCATGACCTCGCGCTTTTCCATCCGCGTGGCCGGCGCGCGTCTGTCGCTGATCGTCGCCTTGCTTATGACCGGCACCATCGTCGTCAAGGCCGAAGAGGCGGCGCCCGATCCGGATATCGTCAAACGCTTCGAGTTCCTGAGCCAGCACGGCAATTCCTCCTGCCCGCGCGCGTTCCGGGATTCGATCGCCGGCATGCCGGCCTCGGCGCGGCTGCAGGGATCATGCTGCAGCGAAATGAACCTGCATCGCTACGGCGAGCAGATCGAGGGACTGAAGCAATACGGCCGGATTCCGGAGATTCCGCCCGACCCATACGACGTCGAGGTGGGATTGGCGCAGAAACTCATGGCCGCGTACCAGCAGCCGCTCAACGAGGACGAACAACGGAGCTACGACCTGGCGGTCGCCACGTCGGCGGAGAAAGGTCCCTGCTGCTGCCAATGCTGGCGGTGGGA
>DASYRS010000590.1:0-5982 GCA_036004205.1 Dongiaceae bacterium | reverse complement strand
GTGACCTTGTCCGGCAAGGAGATCAGCCAGACTCCGGTCGAAAACCGCGAGTCCGCCACCAAGCGCGCCATCCAGATGGTGTTCCAGAACCCGGACAGCACGCTCAACCCCAGCCATTCCATCGGCTATGTCATGCAGCGCGCGATCCGCAAGCTGCGCGGGCTCGGCGCCGGCGAAGCGCGCAGTGAAGCCAGCAACCTGCTGAAGACCGTCAACCTGCCTGTCGAGTTCTCCGGCCGCATGCCCCGGCAATTGTCGGGCGGCCAGAAGCAGCGTGTCGCGATCGCCCGTGCCCTCGCCGGCGAGCCCGACCTGATCCTGGCGGACGAGCCGGTGTCTGCGCTCGACGTCTCGGTGCAGGCCGCCATCATCAACCTGCTGGTCGATATCCAGGCCAAGCGCGGTGCGACCCTGGTCTTCATCTCGCACGATCTTTCGGTCGTGCGCTATCTCGCCGACCACATCGCGGTGATGTATCTGGGCCAGGTGATGGAGTTCGGGCGCACCGACGACGTGTTCGCCCCGCCCTACCATCCCTATACCGAGGCGCTGCTGTCGGCGGTGCCGATCGCCGACCCGGACGTGCATCAGCGCCGCATCATCCTGGAAGGCGCGATCCCCAGCCCGCAGAACCGCCCGCAGGGCTGCCCCTTCGCCACCCGCTGCCCGCGCAAGGTCGGCGCCATCTGCGACACCACCCCGCCGCCGATACAGACCACCGCCACCGGCCACCGCATCGCCTGCCACATCCCGCTGGACGACCTGAAAAAGGTCGACAAGGTGGTGGTGGCTTAGCGCCCTTCCCCCGCCGTCATCCCGGGCAAGCGCAGCGCGACCCGGGACCCACGCGATCCATCAGCGTCGCGGCACAGTGGCATAGGCCCCGGCTCAAGGCCGGGGTGACAGAGGACAGTGAACCGCCTGCCGAGCGTTGCCTACCTTTTCCCCGTCAGCGCCCAGCGCAGGAGGATGAGGCGGTCGTTGCCCCAATAGACTTCGCCGTCGAGGATGAAGCTCGGCACGCCGAACACACCGAGCGCGACCGCGTCGGTGATGGCGTGATGCAGATGCCCCTTGGTGTCGGAGCTCTTGGAGGCTTCGATCAACCGCCGTGGATCGAGGCCCGCGTCGTGCGCCGCCGAGGCAATCACCGATTCGGTGTCGCGCCCCTCGCGCTCGCCCATGGTGAGCGCAAAGACCGCCTGCGCGAACTTGGCGCAGCCCTCCGGCTCCTTCGAGGCTTCGGTCGCCGCCAGATTGAAGCGCAGCCAATCGTACTTTTCCCATTCCACGATCCGCAGCGGAACATCGTAGTACTTCGCCCAGCGCGAGACATCCTTGCGGCGATAGGCAACGTCGTATTGGCCCGAGGTCGGCGCGCCGGAGAACGGGTCCCACTTGCGGGCCACCATCAAGAGGTCGAAATCGAGCGGCCGCCACGCCACTTCCGCGCCGCATTCCTTCTCCAGCGCCGCGATCTGCGTCGCGGCGAGATAGGAGTAGCGGCTGTTGAGGGCGAAATAGAAATCGACATGCTTGGCCATGGAGGGGCATCCATCGTCGGCGAGGCTCTCGGAGCTCATTAGACCACAGCCGCCGTCCGCTGTCGCGGGACGAACCTATGCGTGTCCGGGTGCCTGCCCTAACGCTAACGCAGGGGCGGCTCCGACGACACGAAGTCACGCAGCGCACCGATCAGCCGTTCCGCCGACGCCGAAGCGTCATATTCGGTCGGCCCCAGCGCGCAGAACTCGATGACAGGGGACCACACCTCCTCCGGTCCGCCGATGTCGGTCGCGTCGACCGCCGCCACGATCAGCTTCACCACCCAGGACTCATCGCCGACCGCGCGCTCCAGCCGCATCTTTAGATCGCGTCCAAACTGCAAGTGACGGCGATGATCGACCGCCTCCCGCTCCAGGCCGGAAAAGATCAGTTGGATGTAGCCTGCCGACTGGTGGGCACCGCCCTCCTCGGCCGGCGGCCAGGGTCGGTGGTCGCAGCCGATCGAGAAAAACGGAGATGCCGGCTCGGCGAGCGCCACCAGCAGCGCCTTCAAGGCCGGCGATGCCACGGCCTCGGCGATCTCCGCGGCCAGCTCCGGCCGGCCGCGCAGGTCGGTGAAACCGCGATTGGCCCGCCCGTCCTCGAAGTTCCGCTCATAGGGCAGCGTCAGGACCGGCTCGTCCTCGCCCTCGAATTCGATTTCGAATTCCAGGGGCATCGAAGCGTCAGTTCCGCCCGCTCAACAGACCGCGCGCGACCACCTGGGCCTGGATTTCCGCGGCGCCTTCGAACACATTGAGAATGCGCGCGTCGCACAGCACGCGGCTGATGGCGTATTCCTGGGCATAGCCGTTGCCGCCGTGGATCTGCAGCGCGTTGTCGGCATTGGCCCAGGCGACGCGGGCGGCGAGCAGCTTGGCCATGCCGGCGGGGATATCGCATCGGCGGTCACTATCCTTCTCGCGCGCCGCGAAATAGCCGAGCTGGCGCGCGATCATGGTCTCCACCGCCATCCAGGCGAGCTTTCCATGGACCCGTGGGAATTCATAGATCGGCTTGCCGAACTGCACGCGCTCGCGGGCGTATTTCAGGCCCAGTTCCATGGCGCATTGCGCGACTCCCACGGCGCGCGCCGCGGTCTGGATGCGCGCGGATTCGAAGGTCGCCATCAATTGCTTGAAGCCTTCGCCCTCGCGCCCGCCGAGCAGGTTCTTCGCGGGCACTTCGAATCCGTCGAATCCGATCTCGTATTCCTTCATGCCGCGATAGCCGAGCACGCCGATCTCGCCCCCGCGCATGCCTTTGGCCGGAAACGGATCGGTGTCCGTCCCGCGCGGCTTCTCCGCCAGGAACATCGAAAGCCCGCGGTAGTCGCTGGTGGAGGGATCGGTGCGCGCAAGGAGCGTCATCACGTCGGCGCGCGCCGCATGGGTGATCCAGGTCTTGTTGCCCGTCACCTTGTAGACGTCGCCATCCTTCACCGCGCGGGTTTTCAGCGAGCCCAAATCGGAACCGGTATTGGGCTCGGTGAAGACCGCCGTCGGCAGGATCTCACCGCTCGCCAGCTTGGGCAGCCAATGCTGCTTCTGCTCGTCCGTGCCACCGAGGCGGATCAGTTCCGCCGCGATCTCCGAGCGCGTGCCGAGCGAGCCCAATCCGATATAGCCGCGCGACAGTTCCTCGGTGACGACGCACATGGCGAGCTTGCCGAGCCCGGAGCCGCCGAATTCCTCCGGCACGGTCAGGCCGAACACGCCCATCTCCGCAAGCTGGCCGATGATCTCGAGGGGGATCAGCTCATCCTTGAGGTGCCAGCGATGGGCATCCTCGCGATGATCCTCGGCGAAGCGCCGGAACTGGTCGCGCACCATCAGCAACGCGTCGTCCTCAAGGCCCGGCTCGCCGAACTCGCCCTCCGCGATCAGCTCGGCCAGCCGCGCGCGCAGGAAAGGCAGGTCGGCCTGTTGGAAGATCGCGGCCTGGCGCGCCAGCGTTTCGAGATCCTCGGGCTTCAATCCGAGGTCGGCGGGCCGCACCATCTCGCCCTGGCTCATCGGAATCCCGCCCAGGATCTGCGCCAGATATTCCGTGAACCCCAATTGCAGGATCAGCCGCTCGCGCTCGCCGAACTTGCCGGCGCGCTCCAGATTCTCCGCCCAATCGAGAGTCGCGCGCAAAGCCGCGACATAGGTCGCGAGCCAAGCGAAGCCGTGCGCCGCATGCTGGTCGCGGTCCAGCGCGGCGGCATCGATCTTGCCGCCCGGCGCCACCTTCGCGCCGATGGCCGCCTGCGCGCGCGCCAGCACGGATTCGGCCGCTTGCAGCGCCTGGTCGCAGGCGCCGTGAGCCCCAACCGACATGGGATCGATCCTTCAGCCTTCGACGACGTCTTCCAGGGTGCGGCAGCCGGGCCGCTTGGCCTGGACCAGGACCGCCATATTGCCGGGCTTGTGCTGGTTCTTCCACATCTTGGTGTGGGCGGCCGGGATGTCGTCCCACCCGAACACCTCGGACATGCAGGGATCGATGCGCCGCTCGATCACCAGGTTATTGGCCTGGCTGGCTTGCAGGAGGTTGGCGAAATGGCTGCCCTGGATGCGCTTCTGCCGCATCCAGACGAAGCGCGCATCCATGGTGAGGTTGTAGCCGGTGGTGCCGGCGCAGAACACCACCATGCCGCCGCGCTTCACCACGAAGCAGGAGACCGGGAAGGTCTGCTCGCCCGGATGCTCGAACACGAAGTCGACGTCGACGCCCTTGCCGGTGACGCCCCAGATCGCCTTGCCGAATTCGCGGCAGCGCTTCATGTAGTCGTTGTAGCCTGCCGTGTCGTCAACGTCGGGCAACTGGCCCCAGCAATTGAATTCGTTGCGGTTGATGACACCCTTGGCACCCAGCGACATCACGAACTCACGCTTCGATTCGTCCGAGATGACGCCGATCGCGTTGGCGCCGGCGGTCGCGCACAGCTGCACCGCCATCGACCCGATGCCGCCCGACGATCCCCAGATCAGCACGTTGTGGCCGGGCCGCAGGATGTGCGGGCGATGCCCGAACAGCATGCGATAAGCGGTGGCGAGGGTGAGGGTGTAGCAGGCGCTCTCTTCCCAGGTCAGGTGCTTGGGCCGCGGCATCAATTGCCGTCCCTGCACCTTGGCGAACTGCGCGAAAGAGCCGTCCGGCGTCTCGTAGCCCCAGATGCGCTGCGAGGGCGAGAACATCGGGTCGCCGCCGTTGCACTCCTCATCGTCGCCGTCATCCTGGTTGCAATGGACCACGACCTCGTCGCCCACCTTCCAGCGCTTCACCTTGGAGCCGACCGCCCAGACGATGCCGGAGGCATCCGACCCGGCGATGTGATACTCGGCCTTGTGCACGTCGAACGGCGAGATCGGCTTGCCGAGGCCGGCCCAGACGCCGTTGTAATTGACGCCCGCCGCCATCACGAGCACGACCACCTCGTCGGCCTCGGGCAGCGGGGTCGGGACGACCTCGACCTGCATGCTCTGCTCAGGCGGCCCGTGGCGCTCGCGCCGGATCGCCCAGGCATACATCTTGGATGGCAGATGCCCCATCGGCGGGATCTCACCGACCTCGTACAGGTCCTTGCGACCCCCGTTCCCCTTGTGAAGCTGGATCACTTCTGCCGTTTCGGACATCTGCCTGATCTCCCTGTCGCTAGCGCGCACGCACTATGAAAACAATCTTGCCTTCGCAGATGCGATTGCGCAATGCAAAATAGTCACGATAGTTCCAGTTAAGCTACCTACTTAGGTATAAAGTGACCACAAATCAGGCACTCTGGAAATAAAATTCCATCCTGATGTGCTGCGATGCGAAACTAGAACGGCAGCAACCGCCATCCCGCCAATGCCAGCACGGCCAGCAGTAGCATCCATATGAATGCCGGCCCGGCTTTAAGGTTTCCGTGGGCGTCGGGCCAAAGCAGAACGTGGCGCCATGTGCGCGCACGGAGCGACCGCAGCCCCGGCGCAACGCTTTGGATGGCGGCATAGTCTTCGTCATTTTCGACCGTCAACGCCTGCATCGGCACATCGCGATCGCCGATCGGCCAATCGCGAGCCCAAAATGGAATTCCCCGGTTTTCGAGTCGCGCGGGCGACCAGCGGGCCAACAACTCACCTGTTAGGCTATGCAGGCAAAGCGAACGATCCTCGATCGACAGTCGCACGCGCAACGGCGCGGTCTCGTTGTCGGCACGAAACCAGCCTTGAATGTCGACATCGCGAGTATCGATCCGCAGAGCCTCGCTCACTTCGCGTCGCACACCTTGCGCAGCGCCTGCCAATCGGCATCGCTCATCGCCGGCGCGCCGGTCGGAGGCTGCTTGGTCGCCGCCATCCGCGCATCGAGGTCGGGGTGGCTGGAAAGGAACTCGGGCAAGTCGTGGAACAGGCCCTTGTCCAGATCGGCTTTGATCACGCCGAAAAACGCCGACATGCCGTCGGCGCGGAT
>DASYRS010000589.1:0-15684 GCA_036004205.1 Dongiaceae bacterium | reverse complement strand
CATGAGCATAAGCCCATCTGATTGTGTGGCCTGGGGTATGGCAGAGACCATCGCGTGAGGATGGCAACACTTGAATTTCTGTAGCAATTTTGTCTATTCCCAGGTGACGGCATAAATTAGCGTCAAAGGGAATTAAAGTTGGGGTCAGAGTCGAAAGGACTGCGGCGGCTGTTCGAGGACGATGACCGCAGGAAGCTCGATGCTCAGGATGCGGACAAGATCGCCCGCATCCTTGTGCGGCGCCTCAATCAGTCGCGCGCGCCGCAGGATATGGCGGTTCCCGGCTTTCGCCTGCACCCCTTGAAGGGGAAGCTCCAAGGCTTCTGGGCCGTGGCCGTAAGCGGGAACTGGCGCGTCATCTTCCGGTTCGAGGGCGAGGATGTCGCCGATGTCGACCTGGTCGACTATCACTAGGAGTTGGAGCAATGCGCATGAAGAACCCGCCCCATCCCGGCCGGCATGTCCTCGAGGATTGCCTCGAACCGCTCGGCCTCAGCATCACCCGTGGTGCGGAGATCCTGGGCGTCGCGCGCCTGACCCTCAGCAATCTCGTCAACGGCAGGAACGGGATCAGCCCCGAAATGGCCATTCGCCTGTCCAAGGCCTTCGGCGGCAGGCCTGAAGTATGGCTGGGGATGCAGACCGATTACGACCTGGCACAGGCCATGAAGAAAGTGGCCCGCATCAAGGTCAAGCCCGTGCCACATCCCGTGGGTGTGTGATCCGCCACCTGCTCCGGAGTTTCCCTACTGTCAGAGTCTGGCGCGATGACGTCGCACCGTGCCACGATCCGGCGGAACGAGCGCTATTGCCCATGCCCCTGCAGAACCGCTGCACCCCTTTCGGCGAACTGGTCGCGACGCCCGCGCGCGGCACCATGATGGGCAATCGCGGGGGCAAGTTTCATCGCGACGATCGCACGCTGAGCAAGCGCCGCTGGACCAGCCGGCATTGGATCTGCTGCGACATCCACTACAAGAACAAAAAACACGATGCGATGGGGCAATATTACACCTCGGTGTTCTTCCTCGACGAGGTGACGGCGCTGGCCGCCGGGCACCGGCCCTGCTTCTTCTGCCGGCGCAAGGACGCGCAGGCGTTCCTGGCGCTGGCCGACCCGCCGCTGATGGCGGATGCGGCCGACCGCATCCTGCACGGGCAGCGCCACGCCTCGCGCAAGGAGGCCGCATCGCACGAGTGCCAGATCGCCGATCTGCCCGGCGGCGCCATGGTCGCGATCGACGGCGAGGCCTATGCGGTGCGCGGCCGGCACCTGCTGCGCTGGAGCTTCGAGGGCTACACCGATGCGCTGCCGCGCCAATCCGTTGCGCGCGCGGAGCTGATCACGCCGCCTCTGTTCGTCGGCATCCTGAAGCGCGGCTACCGGCCGCGCTGGCACGACAGCGCGCTGCGATTGGCGGACCGCGCGGTCTCATAAGCAAAAGGCATTGGCGAAGCGCGGGCGCCACCCTCACATGGAACGGACGCGGACCATTTTGCGAGATGTGAGATCATGTCCCAAGGCCGTTCCAGGACCCGCCGCGATTTCATCAGCCTGGCCGCAACCGGCGTTGCCACCGCTGCCCTGACATCATCGCGCGCCGGCGGCGCCCGCGCATCCGCCGGGATCAAGGCGATCGCGTTCGACGGCTTCACCATCATCGACGCGCGCCCGGTCGCCGCCCGCGCCGAGGAGCTGTTTCCCGGCCAGGGCAAGGCGCTGGTCCAGGCCTGGCGCGCGCAGCAATTCTCCTATGCCTGGCTGCGCACCATGGGCGATCGCTACCGCGATTTCTGGCGCGTGACGGAGGACGCGCTCGACGCCGCCGCCCGCGCGCAAGGCCTCGCCCTCGATGCCGAGCGGCGGGCGCGCCTGATGCGGAGCTACCTGGAGCTGAAAGCCTGGCCGGATGCCGTGCCCGTCCTGCGGCACCTGACGGATGCGGGCATCAAGCTCGTGTTCCTCTCCAACTTCACCGCCGCGATGCTGGATGCGGCGGTGAAGAATTCCGGCCTCGACGGCGTGTTCGAGGATCATCTCAGCACCGACCTGGTCCAGGCCTACAAGCCGGACCCGCGCGCCTATGCGATGGCGCCGCGCAGCTTCGGCCTGACGCGCGAGGAGATCGCGTTCGTCGCCTTCGCCGGCTGGGACGTCGCCGGCGCCAAGTGGTTCGGCTATCCGACCTACTGGGCCAACCGCGCCGGCGCGCCGCGCGACACTCTCGGCGCCACCGCCGATGCCGAGGGGACGGACCTGTCGGGGCTGGAAGCCTTCGTCGGCCTGCGCACGTAGCAGCACACGCCGTTCCTCCGGAATATTTTGCAGCGACGCCGCCGCCGCTCTCGAGTCACGCGGAAGTGTGATGCACGTCTCAGGGCGCATCTTGACTTCGCGCGACTTCGCACACAACTTGCGTAGATCAAATCACCCTAGAGTAGTTCTATTGTCCCGTTACAATAAATGTATTGAGACAATTCTACTGAGACAGATTTGTTACTGAGTTCGGTCGGGCTGGCCGCGCTTTCTGCGAAGACGAGAGAGCCATGTTCAGGATTTGCGCCCGACTGTTCCGCTTCGTTGCCGCCATCGCCAGACGGCCCGCGTCCAGGCCCGATCCGGGCCCGGCCACGGACTGGCTGCCGCCGGTCATCGGCGCCGACGACTGGCGCTTCATCGTCATGAGCGACCGCGGCGCGGGCTGGTATTTCGACCGGCGCTAAGCCCGCGGGTCGCCCGCGGCGCGAACAACGCAATACCAGGGGACGTGAATGAGGAGGATCTGCGGATGAACGAGCATCACGAATTCGGCCATTGGCAGCCGGAACCAGGCCGGCCGACGAAGTCCGACTTTCAACGCTTCAGCGACGGGCGCAGCGCCATGGGCCAGGCGCATGTCCTGCCGCATCGCGCGGCGGGCATCATCGGCGCGGCGATCGTCGCGGGCCTCGCCGGCGCGACCGGCCTGGTCCTGACGTGGATCGATCGCTACCGACAGCGGCGCATGCTGAGCTCGCTCAGCGATCACATGCTGAAGGATATCGGCGTGACGCGCGCCGATGTCGACCGCGAGGCCGGCAAGCGATTCTGGCACGGCTGACGCGCGCACAGGATTTTGGCGCGCTTTTTTGGAAATGAGCTGGTGGAGCGTCACATGTTTCCGAAAGTCACCAATCGGGAGCGCAATACCATCCTGGCGGCCCTGCGGGCCTGGCAGAGCACGCCGCGGGCGCGGCTCGGCTTCTACAATCTCGCCACCAATGGCGGGCAGATTCCGCCCTTGACCGAAGCGGAGATCGAAGCGCTGTGCCGGCGCCTCGATACCGACCTGGAGCGGTAGCGCGCTAGATTCGCTTGCGCTGCCGGTCCGCCTTCAGCCAGCGGAACAGCTCTTCCATCCGCGCGCTGATCAGCGCCGCGCCGTCGCGCTGCGACCAGTCATGGACGCCCTTGCCGTTCGCGATGCCGTTGGCGCCGCCCGCGACCAGCTTGGCGATGGCAGGGTCGGGCTCGGGCCGGGCATCGAGATACGGCATCAGCGATTTGCCGAAATGATACATGGTGAAGAGTCCGCCGGCGTCGGCGGATTCGATCGGGCCGGTGATGCCGACGCGCCGCCCGAAGGAGTTGCGCACCACCGAATCGATCGCCTCCGCGCTGGCGGCGCCCGAGGCCCACAGAGCCCAGGCCTCGCGCAGCATCGCGAATTGCAGGCGGTTGCCGATGAAGCCCGGAATCTCCTGGTCGATCACCGCCGGCTCCTTGCCGGCCGCGCGCAGTTCCTCGCACACCCACATCGTGACGTCGATCAGGGTCTTCGGGCTCGCGCACACCTCGACCAGGGGGATGAGCTGCGGCGGATACCAGAAATGCGTCGCGATCACGCGTTCGGGATGCGCGACCTCGGCGATCAGCGCGCTGGCGGGCTGGCCGCTGGAGGAAGCCAGCACCACGCTCTGTGCGCAGATCTTGTCCAGCCGGCCGAAGATGCCGCGCTTCAGCGCCAGATCTTCGGTGACCGCCTCGATCACCAGCTCCGCGCCGCCGGCATCCTCGAGGCTGGTGGAGGTCCTGATCCGCGCCAGGATATCCGGGATCGCGTCGCGCTCGATCAGATCGTGGCCGGCGAAATCGCCGAGGCTGGCCGCGATCTTGTCCAGCGCGCGGGCAAGCGAGGCTTCGTCGCGCCCGATCATCACGACGCGTTTGCCGGCCGCCGCGAACACCTGCGCGATGCCATGGCCGATGATGCCGTTGCCGATGACGGCGACAGTCTGGAGTGGACCCATGTGAACCCCCGAGAGCTTTGCCGCGCCTATCCTACCGCCGGACGCGGCAGCTCCACCAGCGGCAGCAGGCGCGAATCCTCCAGCGCCGCATTGCGGTGGCCAAGGCCCGCCAGGTAGCCCGCGTCGGTCGCGAACGCCATGAAGGCTTGCACGCTGCTCTGACGGATCAGCATGACGCGGTCCCAGCGCTCCTCCGCCGGCCCGATCAGGAACGGCCCGCCTTCGCCGAGGAACATCAGCTCGCCGCCGCTCCGGCGCAGGTAAGGCATGGTGTGGGCGATGTAGCGCTCATAGGCCGCGGCGCCGCTGATCGGCGCCGGCGGCGCCAGCTCCGGGCTGGCCGCATAATCGGCGATGGCGCGGAACCGCAGCAGGTTCAGCATCACCACCTGGCCCGCGATCCCGCGCTGGAAGAGCGCGCGTCCGGCCGCTTGCGTCGGCTCGAGATGGCGCGCCTGCTCACCGAAGTCGGTCATGGATTCCTCGTCAATCCGAATGGTAGCCGAATCGCCCCCGATCTAGCATAAAAGGCTCCGGGGCCGCGACAAACCGGCGGCCGCTCGGAGATTGCATGAAGCTCGCGACCATCGCGCTCGCATGCCTCGGCCTCAGCGCCGCCACAGCCGCGGCGGAGGGGCCGCCTGTCATCATCGCGCCCGGCCAGGTCGACAGCGAACTTGCGGTGAACACGCGCGACTTCAAGGGTCATAGGGCCTGGTCGATGGTGTGGTATCGCGACGCGCAGGGCCGCGAGCTGCACATCGGCTATATCGAGGGCCTGGAGATGCCCTATCGCAAGCGGCCGGTCGAGATGATGAAGGTCATGCACGATGACAGCTCCGACGACGAAGCCGAGCTGCGTCAGAACCTGGAAGGACGCAGCGAGCAACTCTGGGGGCTCGACGTGTTCTGGCTCGTCGCCAGCGAGCGCGCGGTGATGGAGCCCGACCCCGCCAAGCCGGAGACCGTGAAGGACGGCAAGCTGCATCGCGGCGAGGCGCGGCGGAACTGCGCCGTTTTCACCGCCCATCCGGACGGGCGCACGGCGACCCCTCATCGGCTCCTATTGCCGCGACCTCGCGCCGGACGTCACGGTCGACGAAACCACCGCACGCCAATGGCTGCAGGCGCTGGATCTCAAGCTCCAGCCATAGAATATCGCCGCACGCCGGGCGCCATGACCCCGCTCGAATGGCGAATCATGAAACGCGCCGCTATCGTCGGCCAATGCCGATTCGATTCGCCTCTCTCGACCGCTGCTCGCAAGCGGCGCGCGCCTGCAACGAGGATGCGGTCGGCGCGACCGCGGCGGCGGCCTGGGTGATCGACGGCACCAAGGGGCCGTTCGACCACAGGCTGACGCCCGGCCTCTCCGACGCCACCTGGTATGCCGAGGCGCTGAACGCCGCCTTGCATACGTACTTTGCCGCGCCGCCGGCGGAGCCGCTGCCATCCTTGTCGCGGGCCGCCGCGGAGCTGTCGCGGACCTACCTGCGGAATGCGCGCGAAGCACCGGCCCACGAGCAGCCCTCCGCCTGCCTGGCTTTGGCGGCGCTCGATGCCGCCGGCATGCTGCACCTGTTCAATATCGGCGATTGCCGGATCCTGATCGAGCAGGCAAGCGGCGTGCGCCCGTTCGGCTCGTCCGGCATCGAACGGCTGGAACAGGCGGCCATCGCCGAGCTGGCGCGATTGCGGGCAACCCACGGCGCCGCCGGCGATCCGTGGATCGAATTGCGCGCCACCTTGCGGCGCAATTTCGAAACGGCGATGAACAGGCCCGGCGGCTACTGGGTCACGCATCCGACCCTGCCGTGGCTGCATCAGGTACAGACCGCGTCGCTTGCGGCCGGCACGGTCGATCATCTCCTGATCGCGAGCGACGGGTTCTTTCGCCTGGTCAACGTGTTCGGAGCGTACGACGAAGCCGGGCTGATCTGGGCGGCGCGTGCCAGGGGCCTCGCGGCCTTGTGCGCCGAATTGCGGTCGCGCGAGGCAGAAGACGACACGTGCCGCCGCTATCCGCGGCTCAAAGCCAGCGACGATGCGAGCGCGGTCCTGGTGCGCGTGCGCGGCTAGCGCGCCTTCTTGCCCGGCTTCTCGTCCTCGAATTTGAACGAGACCTTGAGCTTGGTGCGGAAGGCTTCGACCTTGCCGCCGGTGATGACCAAATCCTGCTCCACCACTTCCGCGACGCGCAGGTCGCGCAGCGTGCGCGAGGCGCGCCTGACCGCGGTCATCGCCGCGTCCTCCCAGGATTTGGTGCTGGTTCCGATCAGCTCGAGGACTTTATAGACGCTCTCGGCCATTGTTCCCTCCCAGGGATTGGTTGGTGGGCTTCTTGGATGGCGGCAGCGCCCTGGACGGTGGCGCGGCCTTCTTCCTTATACGCGCCGCGGCGCGCGAAAACGAGCCATTCGTGGGCCTTAACGGCCGAGGACGGGCGCGCGATTCCGCTCCATCGGTGGACAATCATTGCTTAACCCGCCCGCGCCTATCATCGGCCATGGCCACGCAAGGCACGCTCTCGCCCGCCGTCCGCATCATCCTCGGCCTCGTCTTCATCGCGAGCGGCCTGGTGCCGATGCTCGCCTCGTTCGATGTTGGGCCGCTCCACAGCGGCGACATCAACGGCCCGCCCTGGCTGGGTTTCCTGGCGGGTGCGGTGTTCGTCGCGGCCGGCATCGCGATGATCCTGGGTGACCGGCTGCGCGACAGCCCACTCTCCCATGGCCTCTTCGCCCTCATGATCGGCGCCTTCGCCGCCATGGCCAACTGGATCGCCTTCGGTCCCGGCCCGCGCGAATGCACCATCGCGTTCGCCGGCTTCGTGTTCGAGTCCGGCTCGTTGGCCAACGACATCGCGTGCCGGGCCGGCTTCGGCATCGGCGCGGCCCTGCTCGACGGGTTCGTGCTCTGGATGATCGCGCGGGCGCTGCGCGACATCATGGGACCCGGCAGGCTGCCGGACGCGATCGAGAAGCTCGGCCTTGTCCTGCTGCTGCTCGCCCTGGCGCCGATCATCCTGCCGATGCTGCTGTTTCCGATCGGACGAATTTTCATCGAAGGCTTTGCAACCTGGCGCGCCACCGGCCGCTGGCCGCGCAACGAAGCTTTCATCGAGCGCATGAAAGCCAAACGCGCGGAAAAGCCCTGATACCGATCGTTCTACGCGCTGGCTTACGCCTTATTTCCAACCATTGATTAACGATCGGCCGTTACGCTCAGCCGATAGTCATAGTCATATTCGGGGAAGCGACGATGACCCGTGCGGACTCTCACACCGCCCAAGCAGCGGTCGCCTGGCGATGATGGCCTGACGCATGACAGTCGCCTCCCCCTTGCTCGAGCTGCGCCAGACCCGCGAGTTCACCCAGCGCGAGAAACGCGACCTGACGCGGCTGTGGGGCAAGCTCGCCTGGCGCAAAGGCGCCGGCCGGCTTTACGACTTCACCGTCTGCATGTGGTACGGCTTCGCCGCTTTCCTGGCGCTTACAATTCTGATGGCGGTGAAGAAATTGGCGATCGACGAGCCCGATCTCTCGGCTCAGCTCGCATTCGCCGCCATCGGCTTCGCCGTGTTCTTGTTCGGCACCGATTGGCTCAGCAGGCGGCTGCACCGATCGATGTTCTGGGTCGAGCGGCGGACCGGCGACCGCTATGTCATGGCGGCCGATGGGCTGCACTCGAATACCTTCCGCGGCACTTTTTCATGCGGCTGGAACAGGGTCGAAGCGGTGCACAACGACGAGCGCCACCTGATCGCATTGTTGCCCGGCAGTAGCGGCCTGTTCCTGGTCAAGGCGGCGTTTGAAAGCCAGGACATCGAGAGCTTCGGCGCCGAGCTGGTGCGCCGCTGGCAAGCACATCGCGACTCATTCCAACCGGAATCCGCGCCATGACCATCGTCACCCACGTCCTCTCCATCCCGCTCGAGCCGCGCCATCCGCGCGCGGCCCACAAGATGCGCGCCAGCTTGGACGCCATGTGCGCGGAGGATTCCACGCTCGGCGTGGAAACCGGGCCGGCGGGCGAGATCGTCCTCAAGGGCATCAGCGAGACCCAGCTGGAATGGGTGGTCGGGCACCTGCAGCGCCAGCCGGAGCTGTCCTTCAAGGTCGGCATGCCGGAGGTGCAGTATCGCGAGACCATCACCCGCACCATCGACTGGACCTACACCCACAAGCAATCCGATCCGTCGCACTATGCGGTGCTGCGCATCCAGTTGACGCCGCTGATCCGCGGCTCCGGGATCGAGACCGAGATCCGCTGCCCGTCCGACGAGATCCCGGAGCACATTCCCCTGCCCGACTTCCAGCGCGCGATCGATGCCGGCGTTCACGCCGCCTGCAAGGCCGGCGTGGTCGACGGATACCCGCTGACCGATCTGCAGGCGGTCATTCTCGATGCCGGCTGGCACGACATGGATTCGAGCGCCCAGGCGTTCGAGATCGCCGCCCGCATGGGGCTGCGCGAGGCGCTGCCGCGGGCGCGGCCGTGGCTGCTGGAGCCGGTGATGGTGGTGGTCGCGCTGACGCCGGAGGAGTTCCTGAGCGAGGTGATCGCCGATTTCAACCAGCGCCGCGGCAAGGTGCAGAATCTCGCGATGCATGGCGCCATCGCCGCCATCACGGCGAGCGTGCCGTTCGCGAACCTGGCCGGCTACGAGAACGACCTGCGCGCCATGACCCAGCGCCGCGGCGCCTGCACCATGGCGTTCGACCATTACGCCGAGGTGCCGCCCCGGCCCGAGGCCGAGGACAGCCTGCCGATCGGCGCCGCCCTGCGCGCGTGAGATGTTTCTCATGCGCGCGTAAATGGTATAGCCTCGCCGCATGAAAGCCGTCATCCACCCTATCTCCGTTTCGCTCGAGCCGCCTGACGCAATCGCGGCGCTGAAGCTGCGCGCCGCGATCGACGAGATGTGCGCCAAGGATGCCACGCTAGGCGTTGCGACCAGGCCGGTGAACGAGATCGTTCTGATGGCTGTGAGCGAGCTGCGGCTCGAAATCGCGGTCGACATCCTGGAGCGCGGCAAGGGCCTCGACTTCACGACCGGAGCCCCGCAGGTCGCCTATCGCGAATCGATTACCAGAAAGGTCGCGTGGGATTACGTCCATAAAAAGCAGACCGGCGGCAAAGGCGAATATGCCAAGATCAAGATCCGGTTCGAGCCGGGTGAGCCGGGCAGCGGGTTGCGCTTCGCGAATGAGGCCGGCGATTCCGTGCCTGCGGCCTTCGTACCAGCGATCGAGAAGGGCCTCGCCGGCGCATGCGAGGTTGGCCCCGTCGCCGGCTTTCCGATGGATCTTGCCTGCGCCTTGATCGATGGCGGCTATCACGATGTCGACTCCAACGAACGGACGTTCGAGATTGCCGGGCGCGCGTGCCTGCGGGAAGCGCTGCCGAAGGCGGGTCCGCGGATTCTTGAACCGATGATGCTGGTGATCGTGCTGACGCCGCCGGTGCATATCGGCGACGTGATCGGCGACCTCAATTCGCGCCGTGGCCAGGTGCAGGAAATGGATGACCGCTACGGCACGCTGATCGTGACCGCGCTGGTGCCGCTGTCGAACCTGTTCGGATATGTCAGCACGCTGAAGTCGATGACGCGCGGCCGCGCCGAATCCATGATGGCGTTCGAGCGCTACGAGCAGGTGCCGCCCTATCGCGGTCCTGATGACGACAATTTTCCGCCGGCCATCGGCATGCGCGCCTGACGCGCTGCTACTGCGCGACGCTCGATGCGATGGACGCGATCACTTCCGACGCCTTCATGAACTGCGGATCGCGGCTGGCGATCTGGTGCCGCTCGGCGATATAGGCGAAGTCGGTGTATTCCGCCCACACCTGCCCCGCCTGGTCCTGATAGACCAGCACGCGCACCGGCCAGTCGATGCCGGCCTGCGGGTTGGCGGTGATGAATTGGGTGCCGAGCGCCGGGTTGCCGAACACCAATAAGGTCGAGGGCTGGGTCGCGATGCCGGCATCGGCGGCCAGCTTCTGCTGGTCCACTTCCTGGAAGAACACCAGGCCCTTGGCCGCGACATCCGCCTTCAGCCGCGCGACCGTGTCGGCGAACGGATGGGCGCTCTTCACCGCCACGATGCCGTATGCGCTGGCCGCCGGATTGGCGGCGAGGTTCGTCTCGGGCCGCGCGGCGCAGCCGGCGAGGCTGAGCGCGACGAGGGCAACGGCGGTGAGGCCGGCGACGCGGATGGGCATGATGGCTCCGTTTGTCTGGCGGCCGCGCGGCAAACGCACGGCCTGTCATCCGCATCATGACCGGGCGGCGGCGCCGGCGGAAATGCCGGCTGCCTATGATCTCCATGCGCGGGTGCTATGGGCGCGCTCAGGCCCTGTGCGCCGTGCCCTCGGGCGGCGCGGACCACGCTTGCAGCGAGCGGAACCAGTCGCCCTGCTTGTGCTTCAGCATCGCATCCGGCACGTCGCCGGCGGCGATCGGACGTGCGATGAAATAGCCCTGCGCCTGGTCGCAGCCCAGCTCGCGCAGCAGGTCGAGGGCCTCGACGCTCTCCACCCCCTCCGCCACCGCTTTCATGCCGAGCGCGTGGGCAAGGTCGATCACCACGCGCACGATGCTGCGGCTCTCCGCCGAACTTGTGCAGTCGGTCACGAACGTGCGGTCGACCTTGATCTCGCTGAAGGGCAGGCGGTGGAGCTGCACCAGCGAGGAATAGCCGGTGCCGAAATCGTCGATCGCCAGCTTGAACCCCTTGAGCCGCAGGCGCGTCAGCACATCCATCATCTGCACCGCGTCCTGCATCGCCGCCGTCTCGGTCAGCTCCAGCGTCACGCGCGCCGGCGCGACGTCCGCGCTCCGGCACTGGGCCTCGAGCAGGTCCGCGAACCGCGGCTCATGCAGGTTGCGGGCGGAGATGTTGAGCGCGATATCGAGCGCGACCCCGGCCCCGCCCCAGGCGCGTACCTGCTCGAACGCCGCCCCGCTCACCCAATGGGTCAGTTGATCGATGAAGGCCGAGGATTCGGCGAACGGAATGAATTCGAGCGGCGGTATCATGCCACGCACACCATGCTGCCAGCGGATCAAGGCCTCCGCCCCGGTGATCTCGCCCGAGCCCAGCGCCACCTTCGGCTGATAACGCAGATGAAACTCGGCGTGCTCCAGGGCGTTGGAAAGGCCGGCGACCGTCAGCCACGGCTCTTCGCGCTTGGCGGCGTTCAAGGCCGCGGTCAGGTCGGCGACCCGGATCGGCTTGGTCAGCGCGCCGGTCACGTCGAGCCCGCGCTCGATCGCGATGCGCCGCGCCGCCTCCACCACCGTGCGGTCGGCGCCGCTGATCAGGATGATGCTGGCCTCGCATTTCTCCGCCGCCAGGTTGGACAGCAGCGCCAGCCCGTCGACCACCGGCATCTGCAGGTCCATCATGATGTGGGTGGGGCGCCAGTTCCGGACATGCTCCAGGAACTTGTCGGCGGTGGAGATCGCCATGATCTCGTAGCCGATATTGGCCGCCACACGGCTGACGAAGGCGCCGATCGCCGGTTCGTCGTCGATGATCAAAAGACGATTGCCAGCCATCGTCCCTCCTTTCGCGCCAGCCGCCAGGGGAGCCGGCACCTGCATCACCGGGTGAAGAACTTTGTAGGATTTACCTCCCGCATCGAAATTGCAATCGGCCTCTCTCCTGGCCGCTACCTCTCGGAAATACCGGTAAAATCTTGCTTTGGCCCGCAAATAGCCAGCAGCGCGATCAGATAACCGGCCGGGGTATCGCGCAAAAGATCTGCAACCTCGGCGTTCTCCGAGCGTTGCGATCGGATGAGCGAGCCTCCGCAGTGTCCGGACTTCGTGCGCCACCATACCGAGATCGAGCGGCCGGAGGGCGAAGGCGACCTTAAGGCCACCATCGCCCGGTTCGGGCGCGCCCTCGGCCTCACCCGCCTTGGTATCAATCAGGAGATTGTGCCGCCGGGCTGCCGCACCTCGACCCCGCATGCCCATTCGCTTGAGGAGGAATTCGTGTTCGTGGTCGAGGGCCGGCCCGATCTGTGGGTCGATGGCGAGCTCCACCCCTTGGAGCCCGGCGACGGCATTGCCTTTCCGGCCGGCACCGGCATCGCCCATTGCCTGATCAACAACACCGCCGGCGATGTGCGCCTGCTGATCGTGGGGGAAAATATCGCCGGCGACCGGGTCGCCTATCCCATCGACCCGGAGGAGCGCCGGCCGGAGGACGACTGGACCGACGCGCCGCGCCGCGCGCTGGGACCGCATAACGGTCGTGCCACCAAGGCCCAGAAATGACACGGGCCACGAAGGGAACCTAGTCCTTTATCATGGTGTTTGCCCCGGTGAATGCCGCGTGGACACCATTATGACCAGTTCGGACGAGTATCGGCGGCGGGCGGGGGAATGCCTTCTGTTCACCCAGTATGTGACAAGCGAGCGGAGCAGGCATTTGCTGCTGCAGATGGCGCGCGGCTGGCACGATCTGGCCGAACGGGCGGAGCAGCAGAAGCAATCCGCCGAATCGACGGAGCGCCGCGCAAGCGGAGCCTATAAGACCTAACCCTGGCCTATCCCAGGGCAATCCCGTTTGATGATGGAGCCCCCTCCCCCAAAGTTAGGGGAAGGGCGGCAACATCAACCATGCACCAGGACCGCGCCCGGCGGCACCTGATATTGCAGGACATGGCATGGCCCCGGCGGCGGCTGGTGGCCGGGCGGGCGGTCCGGAAACCAGATCCGGCATTGGCCGGGCGGCGGCAGATGGCCCGGCGGGATCTTCACCGGCTTGGCCTGATAGACCGGCGCCGGCTCCTGATAGATGACGCAACCCGCCAGCAGGACTGTCGCGGCCAGGATCGCCGCCCGCAGGTGTGATGGCTTGAGGGATCGCAACATATTTGCTCCTTCCACGCGTGCGATGAGCTTGGCGAGCCCGGGATGAATGCGCGATGAATGAACCGGCGGGGCCGGGTCCATCCGTTGTCCATCCGCGCGATCTCGCGCGGATTTGAAGCCGGAAAGAGGAGAATGCCATGATCGTGCGCATGTGGCGCGGCCAGGCGAAGGCAGGGAACGCCGATGCCTATGAGCGTTTCGTCACGACCCGGGTGTTCGCCGCGTTGCCCGCGATCGAGGGCCATCGCGGCGCCTATCTGTTGAAGCGTCCAGTGGGCGACGAGGTGGAATTCATCGCCGTCACCGTGTGGGATTCGCTGGCCGCGATCCGCAAGTTCGCCGGCGATGCGATCGACCGCGCCGTGGTCGAGCCCGAAGCGCGCGCGGTCCTCTCCAGCTTCGATGATTTCGTGCGCCATTTCGAGCTGGCGCACGGCGCGCCTTGTCTTTAAGTCGCCTGCCAGACCCGCAGCGGGCCGATCGGCGCGAAGCCGAGCTCTGTCATGCGGACGAGGGCCGCGCCGCGTTCGTAGCCGACCAGCGGCAAGCCGGGCGTGAACCGCATTGCCGCGTCAAGGCAGGCGGCGCGCAGGCTACCATCGTCCTCCGTCACATCATCCGGCGGCACGAACAGATTGGAAATGCCGAGCACCCCGTCCGACCGGCTGGCGATGCAGCCCGCGACGATCGCCCCATCGCGCGTCAGCGCGATCACGGCGTGATCCGGTTCCGCCAGCAGCGCCGGATGAAACAGGCGGTCCGGCGGCGCCGTCTCGCCGGCACGCCAAGCCTGCTCCCAGGAATCCAGCGCGGGCTCGCTGGTCACGCGCTCCACGCGGCAACCGGAGGGAATGCGATCGAAGGGCCGCGCCGGCCGGTGGATCCAGCTTGCCTCGAATAGCAGATCGAAACCGAGCGGCGCCAGCTCGAGCGCCTTGAAACTGTCCTTCACCGACCAGCCCGGCGCCGGCGGCGCGGCCATCAATTGCCGGACCGCGTCGATCTGCGCGGGGCGCCCGCTTGGTCCGCCGAGCGTGACGAGGTTGGGATGGAAGCGCGGCGCCGGCCGCCGGTTGATCCACGCGGCGGCCGCCAACGTACCCGGCGTGCCGTGCGCGCGGGCCATCGCGTCGCACCAGATTGCGTTGTTGCGCGCGGCGGCGGCGCACAGGTCGGCTTCGATGGTCATTCCCGCAAACCCATAGCGCACGAATGGCCATCTTGCCAGACTGCCGCGTTCAGTGACGCGCTCAGCGCTGGACCCATTGCGCCTGGCGGGGGTGCGTCGCATCTATCAGGCATCGCATCCGTGCAAAGGACTCCATCGATGAAGATCTCGCTCGCAGGAAAGATCGCGCTCGTCACCGGCTCCACCGGCGGCATCGGCCTTGCCATCGCCAAGGGCCTGGCCGCCGCCGGCGCCGAGACCATCGTCAACGGCCGGTCCAAGGACAAGGTCGATCGCGTCATCGCCGAGCTCAAGCGCGCCTTGCCGGAGGCAAGCTGCGGGGCGTCGCGGCGGATGTCGCCGATGCCGCCGGCTGCGACGCGCTGATCCGCGCGGTGCCGGCGGTCGATATCCTGATCAACAATGCCGGCATTTTCGAGCCCAAGGATTTCTTCGCGATTCCCGATGCCGACTGGACGCGCTTCACCGAGACCAACGTGATGTCGGGGGTGCGCCTGTCGCGCGCGTTCATGCCCGGCATGCTGAAGCGCGATTGGGGACGCATCGTCTTCATCTCCTCCGAATCCGGGCTGCAGATTCCGGTCGAGATGATCCATTACGGCGTCACCAAGACCGCGCAGCTCGCCTTGTCCCGCGGTCTTGCCGAACTCACCGCCGGCACCGGCGTGACCGTCAATAGCGTGCTGCCCGGCCCGACGCGGTCGGAGGGAGTCGAGACGTTCCTGCGGGACATGGCGCAGCGGGAAAAGACCGATGTCGAGGCCATGGCGCGCGGTTTCGTGAAGCAGCATCGGCCGACGTCATTGCTGCAGCGCTTCGCCACCACCGAAGAGGTGGCGAACATGGTGGTCTATGTCGCCTCGACGCAGGCCTCGGCCACCAACGGGGCCGCGCTGCGGGTCGATGGCGGCGTGGTGCGCGCGATCGCATGACGTCCGGGGCGCGAAACCGCCGCTTCCACGCGCGGCATGGCCTCCGCAAGGCCGCGCCCTAGCCCACTTTCCGCGCCATCGCAAGGTTGACAGGCCAGCGGCGTAGGACCGAGGATGGCCGCTCCATGACTGATCATCCAGCCTCCGACACAATCTATGAGAGCGCGGAGTCCATCCGCTCGCCGCACATCCTTGAGATGCTTTCCTATTGGCGGAGCAAGGTGGTGGATGGTCGCCTGCCCCGGCCCGCCGACATCGATCCGACCGAGATTCCGAAGCTGATCGCATCGATCGTGATCTGCGAGCTGGAAGATAATCCGTTCCGCGTCCGGTATCGGCTGGCCGGCACCCGCCAGGTGCATATCCTGGGCAACGAGCTGACC
>DASYRS010000588.1:0-12467 GCA_036004205.1 Dongiaceae bacterium | reverse complement strand
CGCGTGCCCCACATCTTCCCCTCCAACGAGCACAACACCCAGTACCTCGTCACCAAGGCCCGGCGCCTGGGGCATATGTTCTGATCGCTGGTTCCTGAATCCTGAGTTCCACCCGCACCTCCTCGATCGGATCCCGCCAATAGAGCTCGAGCGGCTCCGCGATGAGACAGGCCGCGCGCTCGCCGAGCGCGCGGCCGCGCCGTGCGGCCGCGGCCAGCGCCGCGCGCTTCCTCGGCGCGATCAGCGGGTAGATGGTAGCGCCGAGCCAGCCCGCGCGATCATAGGCCGGGCTGTAATGCTGGGCCGCGACGAAGCTCCACACGCCAAGCTCGCCCACCAGGGAAACGTCGAAGTCCAGCAGCACGTGAAACGCATCGTGCAGCAGCGGATAACGGACCTCGAGCACATGCTCGGGCCACAATTCCTCCGCCACCTCCGGCGAGACGAGGAAGGGCCGCAGCCCGTTGCGATCCATGAACGCCGCGTACTGCCGGCCAAAACTGGATTCAGGAAGAGCGCGCAGCGGATCCAGGTCGATTGCCGGAAACGGCGTGCGGAGCAGCCGAAGCTTCTGCGCGATCTCCGGATAGGCGCGTACGCCGAACATCGCCGCTTTCATCGCCGCCGCGTCGCCCATGCGGCCGGCCCGGAGATAGTGCACAAACTGCGGCGCGAATTTGAGATTCATCCTTCAGATATGGGGTCGGCCGACGGGATCGCAGCATCTCCAGGACGTTACGCGACCCATAGTCCGGAACACCTAGCCAAATTATGTGATTCTTAACTATCGGCGTGATCTTCTTAACGGTGCAATAACGCCATGGGGCATCGTTATGAGGGTGGCATCCGATCGGAAGAGTGCTCGTCGCCATCGCGCCAGTCTGGCCGCCGCGACGCTGCTTGCAATCCTCGCCGCCGGTCCGGCTTTCGCCGGCCAGCCGACGCCACCTGCCCAGACCGTGAAACCCTTCCAGCCCAGCGCCTATGAGCTGGCGCGCCTGCGCGCCGGCCAGTCCTGGGATTCAGGCGAATTGTCGATCACCGAGCTGCGCCCGGGCACGGTCGAGCAGGGCAATTTCGAGAAATACATCGCGGAAGTCGGCTCGAACGCGACCGAGGTCAATCCGACCCTGGAGCTGCTGGCGGCGCTCGGGCCCCAGATCGTCACCGATGACGGCGATATCCTGACGCTGCAGACCGCCTCGGCCAGCTGGGGCGAGCCCGGCATCATCCCGCGCTCGCACATGAGCACCGATGGCGTGTGGGAATTCCCGCGCCTGCCGACCCAGGACGAGCAGGACATGCTGGTCGGCCAGCGCTGGCGCGTGGTGGAGAGCATCGAATCGCAGATGCTGTTCCTCGGCCCCGACCGCCGGTTCGGCTGGGACGATTTCGCCGATCTGGTCAATCCGCTGCAGCACATCCCGCTGATCAACATCGCCTACCGCGCCGCCACCGGCGACAAGATCTATGGCGCCGCCAGCCTGCTGGATATGGGCTTTGGTCCGATCGCGGGCGCCGGCACGGTGTTCCAGCTGGCCTATCAATCGACCACCGGCGACAATCTCGAGGACAAGGCCGTCGCCGCCGTGTTCGGCCCGCGCTCGGTCGACGACACCGCCGGCCTCTACACCACCGCCAGCGAACAGCTCGCCGACCGCGAAGCGCTGCGTCGCGGCTCCAATCAGTAGACCGTTCCTTCTGGCACGCCCTGTGCGTTAACCCTGATGGGCAGAAAGCCCGTCAGGAAAACCGCCATGGCACAAATGCCGATCCAACTGGTTTCCAGCCGCGTCCAGCCCACTGGCGCCGCGAGCGCCGCCGCGTTCACGGCAAAGCCCAAAGTGGAGATCCCCCGCAACGCCTATCTCTATGATACCAGCGGGATTTCCGGCGGCTTGCTGCGCCCCGGCGCGGTCGACCAGCAGCTCTTCAAGGCCTATATGACCGCCGCCCAGAAGGAGGCCGTGCTGGCACCGGCATCGACCAGCAAGGCGCCTGCCTTTTCCGGCATTCCGAGCCTGAGCCCGGCACAACTTGCCGCTCTCGGGGTCGATGTGGGGGAGGCCGTCGAAGCGCCGTCCGAGGGCGAGCTGACGATCGATATTCCGTCCACCAACCCGGCCGATCCCGCCTCGGGCACGCGGGTCCAGCCCGGCGGCATCCCCGGCGGCATCGAAGGTGGCATCGAAGGTGGAACCGGCAGATCCGCTGCCCCCTTGATCCCGGCAACGCCCGGCGGTTCCTTGATGCTCGGAGCATCGGCGACGGCCGACGCCGCGCTGGCGGCAACCGCGTCGGATTCGACCATGCCGGATTCGGCGATGCCGGATTCGACCATGCCTGCCGCGACCGCGGCCGACCCGAACGCGGCGCCCGTCCCTGACCTCTCACCCGCTGCCGGCCCCGCCCCGCAAGCCAGCGCCGAGCGCAGCTGGATTCCCAACGCGCGGCGCGGTACCGACGGCGCGTGGGAACTGACGCGCCTGCCCGACAAGGACGAGCGCGAGATGCTGTACGGCCAGAAATGGCGCGTGGTGGAGAGCGAGCAATCGCGCAAGCTGTTCCTCGGCCCCGACGGCGAGTTCGGCTGGGACGATTTCGTCGACCTGATCAACCCGCTGCAGCACATCCCGCTGGTCAACATGGCCTATCGCGCCATCACCGGCGACGAGATCTATGGCGCCGCGCGCATGGCCGATTTCGCGTTCGGACCGGTGGCCGGCGTTTCGACCGCGCTCGATCTCGGCTTCCGCGATCTGACCGGCGAGAGCATGGCGAGCAACGCGGTCGCCGCCTTGTTCGGCCCCGGTGAGGCGCCAGCCGGCGGCCAGCCTGCCGGCGACGTCAGCGTCAACACCGCTTCGGCCGACGGCACGCAGCATGGCGCGCCCGCGATCCGCCGCGGCTCGAACCAATAGGCGCGTGCGCCTCGGTCTGCTAATTTCGCTTGATGGATCTTATCGTCGAAGCAAGAGCGGGCGAGACCCGCGGCACCGCGCGCCTCGGCGATCGCGTCTTTCCCTGCGCGCTCGGCCGCTCCGGCCTCATCGCCGATAAGCGCGAAGGCGATGGCGGCACGCCGACCGGGCGCTTTGCGTTCCGCCGCCTGCTCTATCGCGCCGACCGCGTGCCGCATATCGAGACCCGCCTGCCCGCGCTGCACATCGATCCCGAAGACGGCTGGTGCGATGACCCCACGTCGGCGGACTACAACAAGCCCATCCACCTGCCGCATCCAGCGCACCACGAGGAGATGTGGCTGGAGAGCGGACTGTACGATCTCGTCGTCGTCATCGGCCACAACGACGATCCCGTCGTGCCGGGCGCCGGCAGCGCCGTGTTCTTGCACGTCGCACGCGACGATTGGGCACCGACGGCGGGATGCGTCGCGTTCCGCAGAGACGACCTACTCGCCCTCCTGGCGGCAGTGAGCACGAGGGATACGGTCGAGATCAGGCCGGCGTGATGCCGCAACCGGACGGATCAGAACCTACTCTCGACGTATGCGCCCGAGGTGATCCAGAACTCTCGGCCGCTTGCCTGGTAGGCCCATATACTCGTCGGTTGATCGACGGCCGTGCTGATCTTCGACGGTCACTGTGAACCGCACCGACGTATGGTCGCGTGAGAAGCGGGCCGTCAGTTGCCGAAACTCCGACACATCCGCTCCGTGCCGCTGGCAGAGATCGGGAAGAGCTCTCGCATAGAGAATCAATGCTTGCAAGAGATCATCCGAGCTCTTTCCGCCCGAAGCCGCTCCAGTAAGGAGATCCACCTCGATGAAGCCCTCCGGCGTGGCTGCCGCCTCCCCAAATATGTCCGTCGAATAGACTCCGACCATGAGGCCCGGGCCGCAGGCGAGCGAGTCGGCGATGTTGTGCCCGATGGATTTTAGGATCCCGAACTTCATGGCTACGCCTTTGCCTCGCGCACGCCGAAGATCGCCGTGCCGACGCGCACGTGCGTGGCGCCCATCTGGATCGCGAGCTCGTAGTCGCCGCTCATGCCCATGCTGAGCTGGGTCAGGCCATGCCGCTTGGCGATCGCGCCAAGCAGCGCGAAGTGCGGCGCGGGATGCTCCTCCGCCGGCGGGATGCACATCAGGCCGACGATCGGCAGCCTGTGTTGTTCGCGGCAGCGGCGGATGAAATCGTCGGCCTCGCGCGGCAAGATTCCGGCCTTCTGCTCTTCCTCGCCGGTATTGACCTGGACGAAGAGATCGAGGCTTTTCGCGCTCTTCGCCAGTTCCGCCGCGATGCCTTGCGCCAGCTTGTCGCGATCCAAAGTCTCGATCGCATCGCAGGTCTCGATTGCCTGTTTGATCTTATTGGTCTGCAGCGGGCCGATGAGATGGAGCTTGAGATCGGGATGGCGCGCGCGCAGCGCGGGGAATTTCGCGGCCGCTTCCTGCACGCGGTTCTCGCCGAAGAGGCGATGGCCCGCGATCAGCGCGGCTTCGATGGCTTCGGCCGGATGGGTCTTGCCGACCGCGACCAGGCGCACGTCATCGGCCGCGCGCCGCCAGGCCCTGGCCTGCGCCGCGATCCGCGCTTTCACCTCCGCCAGGTTGGCGGCGACGTGTTGGTAATCTGACATGCGGGCGCACGTTACAGCCTGCAACCCGATCCGCAAAGCGCGCTGGAGCGGACCATGCCCTAGAACGCCAGCGCGGTTCCGATGCCGAACTCCATCCCGGAATAATCGTCGTTGTTGAAGTCGATCGCGAGATTTTCCGGATCCTGATCGCGCCAGGTATAGGCGAATTCGCCGTCGAGATTGATGCCGGGGCCGAGCGTGTAATTGACCGTCGCCGCCGCGCGCTGCTGGACCTGTTCCTTCTTCGTGTCCACGCCGCCGACATGCGTCCGGAAGGTGTCCTGCCGATAAGAATATTGGGCGCCGAAGGTCCAGGCGTTGTAGGCATAGGCGATGCCGCCGCCGGCAACCCACGCATTCCGGTCGATGCTGGTATCGGCCCCGATGAAGTTGAAGCTGTTCAGGTCGTGATAATATTCGAACGCGGCGCCGAACGAAAACCGGTCGATGTCGATGTTGAGAGCGGTCTGGTAGAAGTCCTGGTCCTCGAAATCGACGTTCTCGGTCGAATCGGTGCCCATCTCCCACGAGCCGCCGCCGCCCCAGGTCAGGCCCCAATTTCTTCCCTGGTACGAATAGGTGACATAGACCGACGCGTCGCTGTCGGCATCGGCATCGAAGGCCGGAGAAGTATCGTCGGATAACTTGGGCGGCATTCCGAGATGCGCCCCGACGCCATCGCCGTGAGTTTCCGATCCGGGATTGGGCGTGTAGGAGGCCGTGAGCTGGAAGCCGTGGAACAGCGGCGAGATGTAGACGATCTTCTGCGCATCGCTCTTGTCGTCGACGCCGGTGCAGGCGCTGTTGCTGACGGCGCCGAAAGGACTGATTAGTCCAGCCGGGCTCAGAAGATTGAACGCGTTCGCGCCCCACTGGTTGGGCGAGAAGGCGGAAAAGTTGGCGGTGCCGCCCGGCGGCAGGACGCAGGCATTGGCCAGCGCCTCGTCGTCGGAGCCGATCCGGAACTCGCCGAACCCGCCGGCGAAATAGGTCCAGGCCTCGTCGATCTGATCGCCATCGTCGTCTTCGCCCTCCAGCTCGACGCGCGCGCCAACTTCGAGGCCGTTATCCAGAACGGTGCGGCCGGAGAAATGAATCTCGGAATCGCTGAAGACGCCGTCTTCGGCCTTGTCGTCGCCGGGTTCCTGGTTGGTGTTCTCGGGGCCGCTGCCGTCGTCGTCCAGCACCACCAGGTAGGCGGTGCGGAAAAAGCCGCCGACCGTCAGCTTGATCGGACTCTCGGCCAGCGCCGGCGCCGCGCCCAGACTCCCGGCGAGGCCCGCGCCGATCAGCGCGGTGGTGCCGAGCAAAGCCCTTTTCATTCCGCGATCCCCCCGGACTCGGATGAGGGCCGATGCCCCCGCGCGAATCGAAAATCGCTGAATTATCTGCAAATGTCAAAGAGATAGAGCCTCGGCAGCGGCCGTGGCAGGGCTCCCTCCCCCGAGGGTTCGGGAGAGGGAGAGGCTGGGAGGCAATCGCAAGTAGGGACTTTGGCGCGCGCCTAGAAGGTGATGGCCGTGCCGATACCGATTTCGAAGGCCTGGTAATCGTCAACATCGTCGGCGGTCTCGGGGTCGGTGTCGAGCCAGGTGTAGCCGACCTCGCCATCGAGATCGATGCCGGGGCCGAGCGCGTAATTGGCGGTCAGCACCGCGCGATCCATGGTGAAATCGTCATTGTCGCCGTCCTTGACGTCCGACAATTGGTGCGAGTATTGCGCGCCGAACGTCCAGGCATCCATGGTGTAGGCGACGCCGCCGCCTGCGACCCAGGCATCGACATCGTCGCCATTAACGAGGGTGAAGGCGTTGTTGTAGTACTCGAACACGCCGCCGACCGAGAACTGGCCGAAGGTCAGGTTCAGCGCGCCCTGGTAGAATTGCTGCTCGTCCTGGTCGGGCCCGGGCTGCTGTTCGACATGGCCCTCGAACGAACCGCCGGCGCCCGCGGTCAGGCCCCAGCCGTCGCCTTCGTAGCTGTAGGTCGCGTAGGTCGCCAGGTTGTGGCGCGATTCGCCGTCGGTATTGGTCGGCATGCCGATATGCGCGCCGACGCCGTCGCCGTGCCGCTCGTCGCCGCCGTTCGGCGTATAGGATACGGAGAGCTGGAAGCCGCCGAAGCTGGGCGTGATATAGACCAGCTTCTGCGCATCCTCGCGGTCATCGACGCCGACGCAGGCCGCGTTCGAGCTGAGCGCGGGAAAGCCGCTCGCGAACGCGTCGTTGTTGGCGCCCCACTGGTTCGGCGAGAAGGCGGAGAAGTTGGTGGTGCCGCCCGGCGGCAGGATGCAGGCACCTGCCAGCGCGTCGTCCTGCGAGCCGATCCGCAGCTCGCCGAAGCCGCCGGAGAAATAGATCCAGGCTTCGTCGATCTGGTCGCCGTCGCGCGGATCATCGCCAGCCGTCCCGTCTTCGTCCTCGCCTTCGAGCTCGACGCGGGCGCCGACTTCAAGGCCGTTGTCGAGAACGGTCGAACCGGTGAAGTGAATTTCCGCGTCGCTGAACAGGCCGTCGGTATTGCGCTCGTTGCCGAGCTCGCCTTCGCTGTCGTCGTCGAAGGTCGCCATATAGGCTGTGCGGAAGAAGCCGCCGACGCCGAGCTTGATGCCATCCTCCGCCATGGCGGTATTGGCCATCATCCCAGCACCGAGCAAGGCGGTGCTACCCAGAAGGGTAACTCTTTTCATTGGGGGACTCCCTCAGTTTGGCAAGATGTTGAACTGCCTGCCGAAACGTCCCCCTAGAACGGCGTTTCGAAGCCAGCGAGCGGAGATTGACGGAAACTTTACCTGGGCTTCAAGCGATAAGTGGTTGAAAAATATAACCCTTCTTGCGAGTGGGTTTAGGAATTCACAACCCTGAGCCGTAACCAAGACGGTTTCAGTATTCCAAAGGTATTAACGGTCAAGTTTGTGAGTTAACTGATTTTCTTAATAATTCAAGTGCGTTGGCGTATTCGGTATTGATCGGCGGCGCGGCCACAGGCCGTTCCGGCAGGGGCGGAATGGCCGGCGTGGGTATCTTGCAACACCTGTGCAATTTCTCCGCGACGAGTCCGCGGAAGGATCGGCGTTTCGCCGCGATCGCTCTTCCACAATGTCATGATCGCCGCCTTCCGATACCCGCATCCCGTGCGGTAGCTTTCGAGTCGCTGGCGGGAGAGGAAGCGCGCTGGGCCCTGCCGCTTCGCGCTCGCCGCAGGCGCTCCGAGGCGTTCGGGATTCGAACGAATGGGCGGCATCTTGGTCACCGCGGCGACGCCGGACCGGCACGATTTCGAACGGATCATCCGGCGCATCGCGGATATTGGCCGCGATCTGGCCTATCGCGACGGCGATGCGCGCGGCGAGCCCGATCAGGCGAGCTTTCTGCTGTCCGATTTCGGGATCGAGACGTACCGGAAGTTTGCGAAGGCCGGGCAGCTGCAGGTCGTGCTGAAGGACGACGAGTCGGTCGCCTTTGCCGTGGTGTACCCGCCCAAGATGCCGGCGGACGATCCCGGCACCCGCCACATTCGCGCGGCGTACGGCGACGTGCCGGTCGTCAAGCAGGTCGCGACCGCGCCCGGCCACGGCAGGCGGGGCTATTCCCGATTGTTGTACCGGCACTTCGCGGAGCAATATCCGGCCCTGCCCCTGTTCGCCGCGATCGCGGAACAGCCGAGGAATTACGGCTCGGAAAACTTCCATTCAAAACTGGGCTTCGTGAAGTGCGCGACGTTCTCCGCGCATCCGGACGGCAGGGAACGTGGCATCTGGCGATGCCCGGCGATCGTGCAGCGTCCATGATTGCCGCACGCTGATCGGCCAGCAGGGCCCGCCCGTTTTCCGCGATTTGAGCGAGGCCGCCTGTTGGGCCTATGCTCGTCCATGTCGCGGGGATGCCGACATGCGGACAATTGAAGAGCTTCGGGCGGATACCGTCGTGCATCCGAAAATACGGCGGATGCACGATTATTGGCTGGCGAAGCGCGCGGGCCGGCCGATGCCGAGCCGGGCCGACGTCGATCCGTTCGAGCTGCGCGACTGTCTGGGAAATCTGTGTCTTGTCGAGGTGACCGGCGACACGCCGGCGCGCTTCAGGTTCCGCCTCGATGGCTCCAATCTTGTCCTCGCGACCGGATTCGATATGACCGGCAAGTTCCTGGATCAGATGCCCGATGCCAAGTACCGGGAATTCGTGACCGCGATCTACGAACGCGCCGTGGCAACCAGGGCGCCGGTGTTCGTGATCAATCAGGAGGATTGGAAAGGATACGATCTCCAGGTGACGTCGGTCACGTTGCCGCTGTCGACGGACGGCATCCGGGTCGATGGGATTCTGGACGCGATCTTTACGGCGATCGAGCGCTAGAAAGTAATGGCCGTGCCGATGCCGAGTTCGAGCGCGTCGTAATCGTCCGCCGCTTCGTCGAAATCGGGGCCGCTGACGTCCTGCCAGGTATAGGCGACCTCGCCGTCGAGATCGATGCCGGGGCCGAGATTGTAGTTCACGGTGAGAGCCGCGCGCTGCAGCGTGAAGTCGCTGTCCTCGCCGCCTTCGTTCTCGATGTCGGCTTCGTTCAGCGAATAGCCGATGCCGAAGGTCCACACCTCTTCCAGCGTGTAGCTGGCGCCGATTCCGAGCACCCAGCGGTCGGCGACCACGTCGCCGTTTTCCTGTGTCGCCACGAACAGATCGTCGTCGTTGAAATAGTTGAACGAGGCGCCGACTTGGAAGGCGCCGATCCCGACCAGGATGCCGGTCTGATAGAATTCGGATTCCTCGCGGTTGGGGCCGCCATCGGTCTTCTCGACATTGCCTTCCCAGGATCCGCCGGCGCCGACCTGCAGCCACCAATCCTCCGCCTCGTAATTGTAGACGCCGTAGAGCGAGACGTTGTGGCGCGAGAAGCCGTCGACGTTGGCCGGCATGCCGAGATGCGCGCCGACGCCGTCGCCATGAGTCTCCTTGTCGCTCGACGGCACGTAGGAGAGGCCGAGCTGGAAGCCGCCGAACACCGGCGAGAAATAGACGATCTTCTGCGAATCGCCGACATCGTCGACGCCGAAGCAGATCGAGTTGGAGGTGAGGGTGTTGGCGCCCCACTGGTTGGGCGAGAAGGCGGAGAAATTGGTGGTGCCGCCCGGCGCGAACACGCACAGATCGCCGAGCGCGTCGTCGAGCGAGCCGATGCGCACCTCGCCGAAGCCGCCGGAGAAATAGATCCAGGCTTCGTCGATCTGGTCGCCGCCGATCGGCGCATCGCCGCTTGTCCCGCTTTCGTCTTCGCCTTCGAGCTCGACGCGGGCGCCGACCTCGAGCCCATTATCGAGAACGGTCGAGCCGGTGAAGTGGATTTCCGCGTCGCTGAAGATGCCGTCGGTGTTGTGTTCGTTGCCGGCCTCGCCTTCGCCATCGTCGTCGAACACCACCATGTAGGCGGTGCGGAAATAGCCGCCGATGCTAAGGATGATGCCGTCGGCGGCGCCCGCCGGCTGCGATGCGATCGCGCTCGCCAGCCCCGCGCCAACGAGCGCGGTCGATCCCAACAGACTCCTGCGCATGGTCCCCGTCCCCCGTCCGTCGAGATACCCCCTGTGTCCCCACTCCCTGAATGAGCGATCATTCAGGGAGTGCCAGATCACCATATTCCGGAGCAGCTGTATATAGCTCGCGACGGCCTTCGTGGGGGCTCAGCGATTGGCGGAAGTCTGATCCAAATCCCGCAGAAAACTCAGCAGCGCGAACCTTTGGCCACGCGTCACCGGCAGCGCCTCGTGCAGCAGCGAGCAGGAGAACACCACGGCCGCGCCGGTCGGCGGCTTGTAGCGATAGTCGCCATATTCGGGAAACACCAGTTCCCCGCCGTCGTACTCGTCGCTGTTCAAGTTGAGCGTGAGGGCAAAGCGCCGATGTGCGGTGGCGGGGGTCGAGTTATCCCGGTGCCGCCGGAAATAGTCGCCGCGCTCGGCGTCGTAGCAGGCGATCAGCACCCGGTCGAACTGGAAGCTGCCATAGCAGAACGCCTTGTTCACCTCCGGCCCCAGGCGCCGCGCCACCATGGCCATCAGAGGCTTGCGAACGGCGGGGTCGGAGATCCGATGGTCCCGGCGTTTCTTCAGGTCCTCGTAGAGCCGGTGGACCACCTCGCCCTTGACCATCGAGGTGACCGTGCCCGGCTCGTGGCCCGCCTCGTGCCAGCGCGCGATCAGCGCGCGGCAATCCTCGCGCGAGAGGACATTGGGCACGGTCAAGACCGGCGCCGCATGGCGGATCTCGGCTGCCGGCGCGGCGGCGGGCTCCTCCGACCAGCGCGCGAGCGCCCATCGGGCAAGATCGCCCTCATCCGACAGCGCCAGGATGCACTGGTTGCGGTCGAGCAGAAAGGCGAGCGGCCGCGCACCCGCGGCTCCGGCCGGATGTCCGGACATGTCGCGCAGGCCCTGGCGAATGCGCCCCGCTTCATCGGCGACGATGCAGGGCAGCGGGTTCGGATCCTTGGCGGTGGCATCGATCGCGAGACAGTCCAGCTGCGCCGCCTGATAGGCCTCCGCCAGATCGCGCAGCGATTGGCGCAGCGCCTCGGTGCTGTCGAGGAAGACAACCATCCCGCGCCCGGTCACGCGCTGGTAGAAGGCGCGCACCGCGTCGGTCTGGTCGGCTAATATGAAGTCTGGAAGGCGGTCGCCGGGTTCCAGGCGATGGCGCGCCTTCGGCATCGACAGATGCGTCGCCACGGTCATGGGTTGCGGAATTGGATCGCGGGGTCGCACATGGCCTTCAGACTAATCGGATCGGCGGCGAATCGGAAGGCTTCCCGCGCGTTGTGACAATCGGTCCGGCGAGTCCGGCACCGCAAACGAACCGGGAGCGGTCGCCCGCTGCCCCGGTCGACCGCCGACCGGCGCGGCGAACCTAGAACGTGAAGTTGGTGCCGATGCCGATTTCGAGCGCGTTGTAATCGTCGACCTTGGTCTCGTCGACGGTGCCGTTCTCGGGATCGGTGTCGATCCAGGTATAGCCGACCTCGCCATCGATGTTGATGCCCGGACCCAATGCATAGTTGCCGGTCAGCGTGATGCGGTCCTGCTGGAATTCATCGGCGGTGGCGGAGTTGTTGCTGCTCTGGTCCAGATGCGAATATTGCGCGCCGAAGGTCCACGCATCCATCGTGTAGGCAGCGCCGATGCCCGCGACCCAGCGGTCGAGGTCGCTGGCGCCCTGGTCGATGAAGTTGTCGTAATATTCGACGACGCCGCCGACGCCGAAGTTGCCGACATTGACGTTGACGCCCGCCTGGTAGAAATCCTGCTCGTCGCGATCCGGGCCGGCCGTCTGCTCGACGTGGCCTTCGACCGACGCGCCGGCGCCCGCCGTCACGCCCCAGCCGTCGCCTTCGTACGAATAGGTGCCATAGGCCGACACGTTGTGACGGGAATGATCGTCGTTGTTGGTCGGCATGCCGAGATGCGCGCCGACACCGTCGCCGTGGCGTTCGGCATCGCTCTCCGGCGTGTACGACAAGGTCAGCTGGAAGCCGCCGAAGCTCGGCGTGATATAGACCAGCTTCTGCGCGTCGCTGCGATCGTCGACGCCGCTGCACACGCTGTTCGAGGTCTGGGTGTTCGCGCCCCACTGGTTCGGCGAGAAGGCCGAGAAGTTGCCGGTGCCGCCCGGGGGAACGATACACGCGTTGGCGAGCGCGTCGTCGTCCGAACCCATGCGCACCTCGCCGAAGCCGCCCGAGAACCAGATCCAGGCTTCGTCGATCTGGTCGCCGTTGAGCGGGTCGTCGCCGTTGGTGCCGTTTTCGTCTTCGCCTTCGAGCTCGACGCGGGCGCCGACTTCGAGGCCGTTATCGAGAACGGTCGAACCGGTGAAGTG
>DASYRS010000587.1:0-6558 GCA_036004205.1 Dongiaceae bacterium | reverse complement strand
CAGCTCCTTGGTCTCGGCGAAGGGGCCGTCGATCACCGTGCGGTTCTGCCCGGCGAAGCGGACGCGCTTGCCCTTGGAGGTCGGATGCAGGCCCGCGCCATCGAGCATGATGCCGGCCTTCTGAAGCTCCTCATTGTATTTACCCATCTCGGTCAGCAGCTGCTGGCTCGGCATCTCGCCGGCCTCGGAAGCCTTGCTCGCTTTCACAATGACCATGACTTTCATGGACTTATCTCCTCTATCAATGAGCTCTCGGGTGAGGTCTGGTTCCCACGGGAACCCACCCTCTATCTGGACGACGAAGGGGGAGGCCGAAAGCCGACATGCGGATGAATTTTTTTTGGCGACGCTCTAGCAGGCGCCGGGATGCATCGACAACCGCCGTCCCTAGCGCAGCAACTCCGCGCCGAGCTGGTCCAGTAGCATGCTGGTGCCGCGCTCGCGCCCGCCGCCGTCGTCATAGCCGTCCAGGAAGGCGGCCTGCTCGGTAAAGACGAGGCGCGTGCCAGCGCCTGCCGCCTTCAGCTCAACCGTCGCCAACGAGACGGAAATGTGTCTCTCGTCGAGATGCATGTCGTAGCTATAGGCGATGCGCTGGTCGGGCACGATGTCATGGTAGTAGGCATCGAAGGTGGAGACCGTGCCGGTTCCGTGCCGGCCGCTCAGCCGTTCCTTGCCGCCGACTTTGAAATCGATCGACCGTTCGATGAACTGCCAGGTGGCGGGCCCCACGAACCAGCGCGCCTTGGCTGCCGGATCGGCCCAGGCCTTGAACACGCGTGCCGGCGCGGCGTCGTAGACCCGCTCGATAACGAAGGTGCCGTGGGTGGTCGATCGCTCGGTCACGATTTCAGCGCCCTCCCGAGAGCCTCAAGCAGATCCTTCCAGCCGCCCTCGCGCGGTCCCGCGGTGTCGAGGCCGTCGAGGAAGGCGCCCTGCTCGGTGAAGACGAGCTGCGTGCCGGTGCCGGCCTGATTGAACTGGAAGGTCGCCAGCGAGGCGGAGATGCGGTTCTCCCCGATCGTCATGGTGTAGCCGATGATGATGCGCTCATTCGGCACGATGTCGTGGTAGGTCGTGTCGTTGCGGATCGGCGTGCCGCCGCGGAAACGGAACCGGCTGCGCTCATAGCCGCCGACCTTGAACTCGGCGGTGAATTCCTCGATCTCCCAGCCCTCGCCTTCGGCGAACCAGCGGCGCTTGATCGCCGGGTCGGCAAAGGCCTTGAACACCTTCGCCGGCGGCGAATCGTAGCTGCGTTCGATGCTGAAGGTCGCGTGCGTCACCGATCGCTCGGTCATTGTGATCTCCCTGAGCTGCGCGGGATGTGAGGCTCGGCGCTATTTCGGTATCATCGCGAAATAGGGCTGCGCTTCCTTGAGAACGCGGGCGTAGGACGGCCGTTCCATCAGCCGGTCGAGATAGGCCGCCGCATGCTTATGGCTCTCTCGGAACGGCGCCACCATGTTGGCATAGAACAGGGCGGGCGCCGCCGCGCAGTCTGCCATGGTGAAGGCATCGCCCATGGCCCAGCGATTGCTCGCCATGTCCTCGTTGACCATCCCGAGCGAGGTCTGCAGCAGGGCGCGCGCTTCCTCGACGCCGAATGGATCGTTTTTGCCTGCGGGCCGCAAACGGTCGGTGACCACCTTTTGCATCGGCACCTGTACGTAGAGATCGTAGAATCGGTCGCGCAGCCGCATCTGCCGGCACAGGTCGCGATCGGCCGGGAAGAGCTGCGCCTTGCCCGGATAATGCTGCGCCAGATATTCGATGATGATGCTGGTCTCGGGGATCGTGCGATCCTTGGCCTCGTCGCGCAGCACCGGGATTTTGCCGATCGGCCAGATCTTCTTGTACTCGGCGATCTCGTTGAACAGATCGACCGTGCGCGGCTCGAACGGCGTGCCGGCCTCATAGAGCGCGATCAGCACCTTGTGGCAGAAAGACGAGAGGGGATGAAAATAGAGCTTCAACATGACATGCCTCGTTTCGGGTTGATATCGACCGGCTACCTGTCGCTCTTCTCGTCCTTCTCTGCGGCAAGATAGTCGCCGAGCCGGTCGAGGCGGCGCTCCCAGATGGTCCGCCGCTCGGCGATCCATTGCTCCGCCGACCGCAGCGCCTTGGGCTCGATGTGACAGGTGCGCACGCGTCCCACTTTCTCCGACCGGACCAGGCCGCTCGTCTCCAGCACCTGAAGATGCTGCACGACCGCCGGCAGCGACATGGCGAGGGGCTTGGCCAGTTCGCTGACCGAAGCCGGTCCGCGGGTCAGCCGCTCCACCATCACCCGCCTGCTGGGGTCGGCAAGCGCCTGGAACATGAGATCGAGCGCGGCCGATAGGTTAAGCATATGCTTAAGTATCATCGCCGACTCGATTTTGCAAGGGGCCGCGAGTGAGGTGTGCCGGCAACAGCAAGTGGCTGCGAATCCTCACAAACAATCTCAACCCTTGATTTCCCGGATATTTTCCTGATTCCTTAGGGACCTATTTCTGGGGATGTGGCATTTGACCGAAGAGACGCGGATCGGCGCAGAACAAGTCGCGCTGGGTGAGGTCGCAGGTGCCACCGGCATTCCGATCGAATTCGGCAATTGGTGGTCGCGCCTGGGCGGCGGCTTTGTCACGCCCGCGATGTTCTGGGCGCCGGACCGGGTGGATTCATCGCCGCGGTGCGAACACGTGCCGTTCCTGTTCTGGCTGGTGGACGCGCTCCGCCCCTTCACCCTGGTCGAACTGACCGAAGCGCCGGCTGCCCCCTATCTCGCTTACTGCCAGGCGGTCAGCCGGTTACGCCTGCCCACGCGCTGTTACGCGATTTCCGGTCGCAGCACCAAGCGCGACGAGCTCGCCGGCTATCACGATGAGCGCTATGCGCAGTTCTCGCAGCTGCTGCAGGTCCGGGCCGAGAAAGTATGCGAGCGGTTCGAGGACGGCACGGTCGACCTGCTCAGCATCGATGCGACCGAGAGCGGCGCGTTCGCCAGGCACTATGAATCCTGGCTGCCGAAGCTCTCGAAGCGGGCGGTCATCCTGGTCTATGGCATCGACGATCCGTCGACCGACAACAGCGCGCTCGAATTGTGGAACGCCCTCAAGGACAGGCATCGGCATTTCGAGTTCGTGCAGGGCGCCGGACTCGGCGTCCTCGGCGTCGGCAATGATCTGCCGCCGGCCTTGCAGCATTTGTTCTCGCTCGATGCGATCGCGCCGCGCGCCCTGGAAGTGCGCGAGATGTTCGCGCGCCTCGGCGGCAGCGTCGGCCTGCAGGCGGAGCTCACCGACATCAGGCGCCGGCTGCACGCCGCGCTCGACAGCGACCAGGTGGCGAAGCTCGATTCCGCGCTGAGCGCGGCGAAGGATGCGCTGGCGGCCGCGCGGGTCGATCACGTGAAGACCTTGAAGCGCCTGCGCAAGGTCGAGGAAAGCTTCTGGTGGCGCATCACCAAGCCGCCGCGGCGGCTGGTCAAGAATCACCGCTGGGCCTTCTACAACATGCGGCAATGGGCGATGTGCGCCTATTGGATCGCGACCTTGCGCTTCGCGCGCATGAAAAAGCAGATGCGGCCCTATCGCCATGCGCGGCTGGTGCTGAAAAGCGGCCTGATGCACGAGGCGTGGTATCTGCGGCAATATCCCGACGTCGCGGCGGTCGGCATTCCGCCGTCGCTGCACTACGTGCTCTATGGCGGGTTCGAGGGCCGCGATCCCTCGCCGATGTTCTCGTCGCAGGCCTATCTGGACGCCTATCCCGACGTGCGGTCGATGAAGACCAATCCGCTGGTCCACTACATGCAGAAGGGCCGCTACGAGAATCGCACCATCAGCCCCTCGACCGCCAAGCCGCCGCTCGCCGCGCCCAAGCGCTGAGCTGCATCCTGCTGCGCCGGAACCCGTGAGCAAGCTGCGCGTCGCCACCTTCCAGCGACGGCCGCGATTTCGCGATATACCCCGAATACTTGAGCGCCTCCGCGCCGATCTCGAATGGTGCGACGACGAAGGCGTCGATCTTGCTCTGTTTCCCGAATGCTACCTGCAAGGCTATGTGTTGGATCGTCCGACGCTCAACGGCGTTGCGCTCGCGATCGAGCACGACGTGACGTTTCGGGGTCTGCTGGCCCGCCTGGCACCAATCCGTTCGACATTCGTCTTGGGATTTGTCGAGCGACGCGAGAGATTCGTGTTCAACACGGGGGCAGCGATTCGTCATGGCGCCGTACTCGGCGCGTATCGCAAGGCGCACCTGCATCGCAAGGAGCAAGCCTTCGACCCGGGCTTCGACTGTCCGATCTTCGAGGCCGCCGGTTGGAAGTTCGGCATCAACATCTGCTACGACGCAAACTTTCCCTCAGCGGCAGCGAAGATCGCCAGTCAAGGCGCGCGCCTGATCTGCTATCCGATCAACAACATGCTGCCAACGGAGGTCGCTGACCGATGGCGCAGCAAGAGCATCTGCAATCTCCGGCGTCGCGCCGCCGAAACCGGTTGTTGGGTCGTGTCGTCAGATGTCGTTGGCGAGCATGAAGCCATGGTCTGTCACGGCTGCACCTGCGTCGTCAGTCCGGCTGGCGACGTGGTCGCCCGGGTCGACGAAGGACACGAAGGCGTGGTGCTGTTCGACTGCGGCTAGCGCGCAACGACCCTAGGATTTCCTGCGTCCCACTGTGACGATGTGCGGGCCTTCGACGATGCGCGCCATCGAAATCGAATCCACGTAGATGCCATTGCGGATCGCATAGGCCCGGTGGGTGCCTTCGATCTCGAAGCCGAACTTGCGATAGAGCGCGATGGCGGGTGCGTTATCGGCATAGACCCTGAGCTCCAGCCGGCGCAATCCGAGCCAATTGTCGGCGAGATCCAAGGCGGCTTGCATCAGGGCCGAGCCGACGCCCTTGCCCTGCCAGTCATCGCGCACCCCCATGCCGAGCTCTCCGACATGGGCGCGGCGGGCGCGGGTCAGGCGCGTCAGGCCGAGATTGCCGACCACGTCGCCGGCGACGGTCGCGACCAGCGTGTGGTGCGTATCGTCATTCTGCGACAGGCGCTTGCGCCACAGCTCGGCGCTCGGGAACGGCAGTTGCAGCGTCTGCGAATAGGCGTTGCGGCCGGCATAGAGCCGCGCGAGTGCTTCGTGATCCGCGATCTCCGCGGCGCGCACCGCGATCTGGATGCGCCTGGCTTTCTTCATCGCTCGCGACCCGTACAGAAAAATGCGGCCGGGCACCCCCTCGTGGCCGGCCGCGATCCCCCCGACTAGCGGCGTGATGAGGCTACGCCGCCTCCGACTTCCGCTGGTACGCCTGGTGGCAGTGATTGGCGCAATAGGGCCGGCCGGGCTCCGACGGCTCGCCGCAGAAATGGAAGCCCGGCTGCTTCGGATCGCCCACCGGCCAGGAGCAACTCTTGACCCCGCCATGGGCGCGCGCCGGCGGATAGTTGCGCGGCTGCTCGCGCGGCGCCGGCGCCGGGCTCGCGGCGACCGTGCCGTCCTGCGATTGCGATTGCATGGCGCGCTGCAGCGGCATCATCGGCTTGGGCTGGGGCACCATGGCGCGGCGCGGGACCGGCCGGCGCTTCGGGATGGCGCCGCCGCTGGCGTCGCGCTTGATCGGCGACGGCCGGCCGGTGAGGCCAAGCCGGTGCGCCTTGCCGATAACCGCATTTCGCGTAACACCGCCAAGCGCTACCGCAATTTGACTGGCGGTCTGGCCTTGGCCCCAAAGCCGCCGCAGCATTTCAATTCGTTGTTCGGTCCATTCCATGCCCGCCTCCGACGCTCCGCAGATTGTCCCGAGATGTTGCGTTGTCATCATCTTCCCACCACAAGAGCTTGAGTGGCAAGCGTGATTTCGCAAAATGTTGTGGATAGCCGTCATTCATCCGCAATATGTGGGACGGAACCGGAACGGTACAGGCCGAATAAGGCGATTTCTGGGCCGCCAGCGTTGACCGGCGGCCGGTCAGTTAACAGCGATGAGCTGTTTGGTCAGCACGTCGATGATCTCCTTGAGCGACCGGCTGGAGGCGATCTGGCCGCCCCGGGATTGCAGGATGTATTTGGCATCCCGGTCGCCGCGCAGCTGGACCTTGGTGATGGCGAACAGGGGCTGTTCCTGGGTCCGGCGATAGATCGAGAACACCGCCATGTTGCTGCGGTGGTCGATTGCGTAATCGCGCCATAGGCCGCGCGACACCTGGCGGCTGTAAACAGACAGAATGCGCATAAGGTCGGCGCGGTCGAAAAAGACCTTGCCGGCGCGAGGCCGGTAGTCACTCAGCAGGACGGGATGCGACATTGCTCCTGCGGGGTATGCATGGTGCCTCCGACTCGAAACAAACGCGTCTCGACCATCAAAGTTTCACCGCAAACCGGCGCTTTCGTCCAGATTGTTTAGTGCACCCGGATCTCGTCGCTCGCGGTGGGGTCGGGGGTGGTGTAGCAGGTCACTTGGCCGCGCCGACGGTAGCAATAGCCGCTGAGGTCCCGCCGTGCGATCGCCTCCGAAGCGGCAATTTCGGCGGCGCTGCGGCAATAATTGCCGGTGTCCTTGTA
>DASYRS010000586.1:0-12801 GCA_036004205.1 Dongiaceae bacterium | reverse complement strand
CCCACCCCAACCCTCCCCCATGTTGGGGGAGGGAGAAGATCGCAGCGGTCGAGACCAGAATCCCCTCCCCCGATACGGGGGAGGGTTAGGGTGGTGGAAGCCGCCGCGCCAACGCTAGCCATTCTTCACCGCCTGCAAATGCTTGCCGAAATCCGGCGAGCTCATCAGCGTCTTGCAGCGTTCGAACCGGTTCACGGCATAGGCCCAGAAATCGTCGACCGGATTCTGGTTCACATGCTGGATGATGCCCCAGAGCGTCCAAAGCAGATCGCACATGGCCTTGTAGAGCACCATCCGGCCGCGCGCGGCGGCAGGCGCCTTGCCGCCGAAATAGGCTTCCAGCAGCGCCTCGTCCTGCTCCGCGCCGAACGCCGCTTCGACCGAGACGTCGCCCAGGTCCCACATCGGGTCGTTGTTGCCGGCATATTCCCAGTCGATGACGTAGACGCGTTCGCCGGTATCCAGGAAATTCTCCGCCAGCGGATCGCAATGGCATGGCTTGATCGGCAGCGGCCGCGCACCCAGCGCCGCGCGCACGGCCTCGGCCTCGCGCTTCACGTCGTGATAACCGTCAGGCAGCGGCGCGTTCTTCTTGGCGAGGATGTCGAGATACTCGTCCACCATCTGGAACAGCTCGAAGCGATTGAGGAACGGCGCCGCATTGTCATGCACGCGCTTCAGCGCCACGGCGGAGCGCCGGACCGAGCCCAGATCCTTGAACCGCTCCGCGTTCAGGGTGATGCCGCCATCGATGAAGCGGCACAGCATCACGCCGGTCGTTTCGTCGAAATGCACCACCTCGGCATTGACGCCGACCTTGGCCGCCGAGCGGGCCGCGTGGGCTTCGTTCTTGCGGCTGATATATTCGCTGGTGCCGGCGCCGGGAATGCGCAGCACGTGACGGCCGAGTGGCGAGTCGATGCGGAAGTTCCGGTTGGTGAGGCCGCCCAGCCGCTCGAGCTTGATCGCGTCGGCCGGCACGGTCTTGAAAACGTCGATGCCGCGCATCGCCGCCAGCACGTCGTCGCGATCGATGGTCGTGCTCATGTCCCGCCTCTCATGCTTTCAGCCGCAGGCTTTCCGGATCATAGGCCGCCTTGGTCGCGATCCTGGCCCGGCTGACCTTGCCGAAGGCCTCGATCTCCACCGCGCCGCGCTCGATCAACTCCACCGGCAGATAACCGTAACCAATCGCCTTGCCCACGGAATAGCCGAAATTGCCGCCGGTGGTGACACTGACTACCTTGCCCTCCACCATGACCGCCTCGCTGCCATAGAGCGGCAGCGGATCGTCGAGCAGGAACGTGACCAGGCGCTGCTTCACGCCGGCATCCCGTTGCTTCAACAGCGCGTCGCGCCCGATGAAATCGCCCTTGTTGAAATTGACGCGGAAACCGAGCCCCGCTTCCAGCGGCGTGTAGTCCGGCGTGATGTCGCTCGACCAATAGAGATAGCCTTTCTCCATGCGCAGGGAATCGATGGCGCGATAGCCGACATCGGCGATGCCGTACGGCTCTCCCGCCGCGTGCAACAGCTCGTAGACATGCGCGGCATATTCCGTCGGCACGTGCAGCTCCCAGCCCAGCTCGCCGACATAGCCTATGCGGATCGCGCGCACCGGCGCCGCGCCGATCGTGATCTCGCGCATGGTCGCGAACGGGAAGGCGGCGTTGCTCACGTCCTCCTCCGCCACGCGCATCAGCACGGCCCGCGCCTCCGGCCCACACAGATTGATGACGGCGCGCGCCGAGGTTACGTCGACCAGCTGGACCGAGCCATCCTTGCGCAACTGGCTTTCGATCCAATGCGCGTCGTGCTTGCCGAAGGCCGCGCCGGTCACGAAGTAGTAGCGGTCCTGCGCGACCCGCGTGAAGGTGAGGTCGCACTCGATGCCGCCGCGCTCGTTGCAGAGCTGGGTGTAGATCACGCTGCCGACCGACCGATCCATGTTGGAAACGGCGATGCGCTGCAGGAACGGCACCACGCCGGGCCCGATCAGCTCGAACTTGGAGAACGAGGTCTGGTCGATCAGGGCGACGCGTTCGCGTACCGCCTTGTGCTCTTCGCCCACATGTTTGAACCAGTTGGTCCTGGCGCGATCGAAATCGGGCCGGTCCTTCGGCTCCGCGCGCCCTTGAAGCATTTCTGGCGGGGCGAACCAGTTGGGCCTCTCCCAGCCGCCGCGCGATCCGAACACCGCGCCGCGCGCCTTCAGCGCCTCATAGAGCGGCGAGCGGCGGATGCCGCGGTGGGTCTCATGCTCCTTGGCTGGGAAGGCGAACTTGTAGTGGCCGCCGTAGAGCTCGACCGCGCGGGCATACATGAAATGCCTGGTGGCGTGGTGGAAGCCGAAGCGGCGGATATCCAGCGGCCACAGGTTGAGGCTGGGCCTGCCGTCCAGGATCCATTCCGCCATCATGCGCCCGGCGCCGCCGCCGGCGGCGATGCCGTAGAGGAAGCCGGCGCAGACGAAATAGTTGGACAGCTCGGGCGCCTTGCCCATCACGAAATCGCCATCCGCCGAATAGGGAATCGGCCCGTTCAGCAATTGCCGCACGCCGACCTGGTTGATGATGGGCGTGCGCTTGGCGGCCAGCTTCGCCAATTGCTCGAAGCGATCGAAATTCCCGGGCAGCAGCTCCTGCGCGAATTCGCGCGGGATGCCGCCGGGCGCGAAGGGCTGCGTGTCCGGCTCGTAGCCGCCGACCACCAGTCCGCGCACCTCCGGCTTGTAATAGACCAGGTGATCGGGGTCGCGCATGGTCGGCATGCGCTTGGGCGCGTCCGGGATCGGATCGGTGATGAGATACTGATGCTCCACCGCGAAGGATGGCACGCGCACGCCGGCAAGCTTGCCGACTTCGTGGCCCCACATCCCGCAGGCATTGACCAGCATATCGCAGGTCCAGGCGCCCTTGTCGGTCTCGATCCGCGTCACGCGCTCGTTCTCGACCTTGAAGCCGATGGCGCGCTCGCCGATCACGATCTTCGCACCCTTGTCCTTCGCGCCTTTCGCCAACGCCTGCGCGACACTGGCGGGATCGATGTACCCGTCGCTCGGGATGAAGATGGCGGAGCGTACGTCCTCCGTGCTCATCAAGGGGAACAGCTCCTGCGACTGCTGGGCCGAGAGCCACTGCATCTCGAGATCGAAGCTCTTCGCCATGGTCATCAGGCGGCGGTTCTCCATCTCGCGCTGATCGGAGCAGGCCAGGCGCAGCGAGCCGTACTTCTTCCAGTCGATAGCCTGGCCGGTCTCCGCTTCCAGCCGGTCATAGAGCTCGACCGAGAATTTCAGCATGCGCGTGGTGTTGCGCGAGGAGCGGAGCTGGCCGACGAGCCCGGCCGCATGCCAGGTCGCGCCGTGGGTGAGGCCGCTCTTTTCCAGGATCACGACGTCGCGCTTGCCCGCGCGCGTCAGGTGATAGGCGATCGAACAGCCGAGGATGCCGCCGCCGAGGATCAGGATTTCGGCGTGGCGGGCGGCGGATGAGACGGGCTCGGACACGTCGAACAGCTCCAATGGCGCTTTTGAAAGCACAAAACCACAGCAAAGGCTAAAATTCCAGCACCAAAACCAACCAACACCCAAACTCAACCACAAGATATTAACATTTCGCTTGCGGCCGTAGAGATTTCCATGTTGGATTTCAGATCGAGCGATCAATCAACGAAACGGGCGAAGCTCGGCCCAACGACAGAGGTGGAGGCTTCACATGCGGAAGGCGTTTTGGGGCGGCTTGTCGGCGCTCGCCCTGGTCGCGGCGGCCGTGCCGGCCATGGCAGCCGTGCCGGAAAGTACCGATCCGATCAAGATCGCCAACATGGATTGGACCAGCGCGGTCTTGAATACCAAGATCATGGAAAAGATCCTCAAGCAGTACGGCTACAACGTCGAGATCGTGAATGCCGATTATATCTCGAGCGTCAGCGCCGGCATCCCGACGGGCGATCTGACCCTGGGGTTGGAATATTGGGACACCACCGCCGGCGAGGCGATGGCTGAGGCAGACAAGACCGGCACGGTCGAACGGTTGGGTCCTCTTGGGCCCAAGGCCAAGGAAGAATGGTGGTATCCCTCCTACATGAAGGAGAAGTGCCCGGGCCTGCCGGATTGGAAGGCTTTGAACGCTTGCGCCGAAGCCTTCTCGACGCCGGAAACCGCGCCCAAGGGCCGCTACCTGGGCGGGCCCGTGACCTGGGAAGGTCATGACGACGAACGGGTCGAAGCGCTGGGATTGAATTTCGAGGTCGTGCACGCCGGCACCGACGCCAACATGTTCGCCGAGCTTGAATCGGCTTACCAACGCAAGGCGCCGATCCTGCTGTGGATCTATTCGCCGCACTGGTCGGTTGCAAAATATCACGGCGAATGGGTGCAATTCCCGGAGTATGAGCCGGCCTGCTACACCGACCCGAAATGGGGCATCAACCCGGACATGGCCTACGATTGCGGCAAGCCGCATGGCGAGATATGGAAGTATGCCTGGGCCGGCATGAAGGACAAGTGGCCGGTCGCCTATCAGATCGCCAAGAACTTCCAGTTCGACGCGGCGGAGATGAATGCCCTCATCGCCCAGGTCGATCTGGACGGCAAGAGCCTGGATGAAGTCGCGGGCGCCTGGATCGCCGCCAATCAGGACAAGATCAAAGGCTGGGCGGGCCAATAGCGCCCCGCCGATGGCGGCACAAGAGCGGGCCGGCAAGTGTTGCGCTTGCCGGCCCGTTTCGTCGGAGACAGACTGGCGCCAGGGTAAAATGCGACGGGGGCCTCGGTAATGGCGGTGGGCAAGGAGCAATCGGGCGCAAACGGCCGGCATCCGGTGAAGCTCTCGTGCCGCCATGTCTGGAAACTGTTCGGCCCCGACGCCGAGACGTTCCTCACCGGCCGCAAGCAACCGCCGGACGCGGACGCGCTGGCCGCCGCCGGCCTGGTCGGCGCCGTGCGCGATGTCAGCCTGGAGGTCGTGGAAGGCGAGATTTTCATCGTCATGGGCCTCAGCGGCTCGGGCAAATCCACCTTGCTGCGCTGCCTGTCGCGGCTGATCGAGCCGACCGCGGGCGAGGTGGTGTTCGAGGGGCGCGATCTGCTGAAGGCCGGCGAACGCGAGATGATCGAGATCCGCCGGCACAAGATGGGCATGGTGTTCCAGAATTTCGCCCTGCTGCCGCATTTGAGCGTGCTGGACAATGTCGCCTTCCCGCTGGCCATCCAGGGCGTTTCAAAGTCCAAGCGCATCGCCCGCGCGCGCGAGGTCATCGAGCTGGTGGGCCTCAAGGGCCGCGAGCTTTCGTACCCGCGCGAGCTGTCGGGCGGGCAGCAGCAGCGCGTCGGCATCGCGCGGTCCCTCGCCGTCGGACCGGAGCTGTGGTTCCTGGACGAGCCCTTCTCCGCGCTCGATCCGTTGATCCGGCGCGAGATGCAGGCGGAGCTGCAGCGCCTGCAGGCCGTGCTCAAGAAGACGATCATCTTCATCACGCACGATTTCGACGAGGCCATCCGCCTCGCCGACCGCATCGCCATCATGAAGGACGGCGCGGTCATCCAGATCGGAACGCCGGAAGAACTGATCCTGCACCCCGCCACCGACTATGTCGCGGAATTCACCCGCGACGTGCAGCGCAGCAAGGTCATGTCGGTGAAGAGCCTGATGCAGCCGCTGAACAGCGCGCACACGCTCGTCGGCACGGTCCGCGACAGCGACAAGATCGGCGTGGTGGCCGGCCGCATCATCGAGACTGGCAAGCCGCTCGCGGTGGTCGATGCCGAGGGCCGCATGATCGGCGAGATCGCGCCGCAGCCGATCCTCGACATGCTGCTCGGGCGCGGCAACGGAACGGCGCCATGACGGACATCGCGCTCGGCACCCCGCCGCGCAGCACGGTCTGGCCGGCGATCCTGTGGGCCGCACTGCTGACCGGCACGATTGCGCTCGGCATGCAGCATCAGTTGGCGCCGTGGGCCGCCGACTATCCCAAGTCCTGGGTGCTGCCCCTGGCGCGCGAGATCACGGTCTTCGCCAAGGCCATCATCGGATTCATCACGCCGGTCACGCGCGCCATCTCGGCCGGGCTGCAGATGCCGCTGGACTTCGCAATCGGGCTCTTCGCCAAGGGATTCGCGTTCGGCAGCGGCGAAAACGCGATCGCCGTGCCGCGCCTGTCCTGGATCGGCGTCCTCGCGGTCGTCGCCCTGATTGGCCATGCCTTCGGCGGACGGCGCACCGCCTGGGTCGCGTTCCTCTGCTTCTTCTACCTCGCCTTGTTCGGGCAATGGGACCGGGCCATGCTGACGCTGGCATTGGTCGCGGTCTGCGTCCCGGTCGGCGTGCTGCTGGGCCTCATCCTCGGCGTCGCGGCCTATCGCCATCCGCGCTTCGACTTCTACTTCGTCCGGCCGTTGCTGGATCTGATGCAGACCATCCCGGCCTTCGCCTACATCATTCCGACCCTGTTCCTGTTCGGCTTCACGCCGGTGACGCCGCTGATCGCGACCGTCGCCTTCGCCATGCCGCCGATGGTGCGCGCGACCACCCTGGCGCTGCACCGCGTGCCGACGGAGATCCAGGAGCTGGGGCGGATGACCGGCTGCACGCGCCGGCAGATGCTCTGGCGCATCCTGCTGCCCAGCGCCAAGCCGACCCTGATGATCGGCGTCAACCAGGTCATCATGCTGACCCTCAACATGGTGATCATCGCCTCGATGGTCGGCGCGGACGGCCTTGGCTATGACGTGCTGTTCGCGCTGCGCGGCCAGAAGATCGGCGTCGGGCTCGAGACCGGCCTTGCCATCACTGCGCTCGCCATCGCGCTCGACCGCCTGAGCCAGGCCGCGGCGGACGCGAAGCCGGAGCTGTACCGGCCCGGCACGCCGTTCCATCGCCGGCATCCTTACCTGCTGGCCGGCATCGCCATGCTGATCGCGACCACCGCGCTTGGCCAATCCATCCCGGTCTTCGCCGGCGTGCCGCAAGGCATGACCGTGACCACCGCCCCGATGTGGGACGCGCTGGTCAAGTGGATCAACGTCAATTACTTCGACTATTTCGATGCCGTGCGCACCGCTCTCCTTCTCCATGTGCTCAATCCGATCAAGCAGGCGTTGCTGGCTTTGCCCTGGGTCGGCGCGGTCCTGATCGTGGCGTATGCCGGCTGGCGGCTGCGGAATCGCAATCTCGCCTTGCTGTGCGGCGCCCTGATCGCCTTCATCGCCGCGGTCGGAATGTGGGACAAGGCGATGACCACCATCTATCTCTGCGCGATCTCCGCCACTTTCTCCTGCCTGCTCGGGATTCCGCTCGGCGTCATCGCGACCCGCAGCCAATGGTTCGACCGGGTGCAGCGCGTGGTGGTCGATACGCTGCAGACCCTGCCCTCCTTCGTCTATCTCATTCCGGTGGTGATGCTGTTCCGCGTCGGCGACGTGACGGCGCTGATCGCCATCGTCGCCTTCGCGATCACGCCGGCGGTCCGCTACACCATCCACGGCATCCGCCAAGTGCCGGCGCATCTGATCGAGGCGGCCGTCGCCACCGGCTGCACGCGGTGGCAGATCCTGTGGCGGGTGCAGATTCCGCTCGCGCTGCCTGAGATCATGCTTGGCATCAACCAGACCATCCTATTCGCGCTGTCCATGCTGGTGATCACCGCCTTGGTCGGCACCCGCGACCTCGGCCAGGAGGTCTATTTCGCCTTGACCAAGGTCGATACCGGGCGCGGCATCATTGCGGGGCTGTGCGTCGCGTTCCTGGGCATCGTCGCGGACCGGCTGCTGCGCGCGGCCGCCGACCGCTTCCGCCGCCGCCTCGGCATCTCGCCCGGCGCGAATATCGGGTAAGGGGAATTTCATGGCATCGGAAGAAGGCTGGACGTCGCTGCGCTTGAATCCGCGCCAGGAGGATCTGGTGGAGCGCCTGCGCCGCGACCGCGTGCTCAGCGTCAGCGCGCTCGCCGACGCGCTGCAGGTCTCGACCGAGACCATCCGGCGCGACGTCAGGACACTCGCCGCCAAGGGCATCCTGGTGAAGCAGCACGGCAACGTGCTGTGGCCGGAGAGCCGCGACGACGAGCCGCTGCAGCGCCGCATGGCCGCCAACATGGGCGCCAAGAAGCGCATTGCCCAGGCGATCGGGCGCGAGATCAAGGACGGCGAATCCCTGCTGATCGACAGCGGCAGCACCACGCTCTACGTCGCCGAGGCGCTGCGCGGCCATCGCGGCCTCACGATGGTGACGATCTCGGCGCCGGTTGCCCAGATGCTGGCCCCGGGCGAGGGCAACCGGGTCTACCTCGCGGGCGGCGAAGTGCGCGCCGACGACTGCGCGGCCTATGGCCCCGCCTGCCTTGCCTATCTCGCGCAGTTCAGCGCGGAGACCGCCATCATCTCGGCAGCCGCCATCAGCCGCGAGTTCGGCGTGATGGACCACCATATGTGCGAGGTCGAGGTCTGCCGCATCCTGGTCGAGCGCGCCGAGCGCGTCATCGTCGCCGCCGACGCCAGCAAATTCACCGCCAAGGGGCTGATCGCCGCCTGCCCACTCGCGGAAGTGGACCTGATCGTGACCGACGCCCCCCCGCCGCCCGAGCTGGCACAGGCGCTCGAAGCGGCGGATGTGGAGCTGATGGTGGCCTAGACGATGAAGCTGGCGCCGTCCAAGTTCGTCAGGTGCACATTCAGCAGGCTGGCAAGAGCCGTCGCACTGGAGCCACCCGCACCGTCTGCGTCGAACAGCACGTTTGTGGTTGTCCCGTTGTACGTGAAGCTGACGATTTGATCGGCGAAGATGTCCGAGCCGGCGTACAGCGCATCGTCGAGCAGATCGGAGATATCGAGCAGATCCGCGCCCTTCTTGAAATCCGTGATGGTGTCGACGTCGCCAAGCTCGCTCTTGAGATTGAAGTCGAAAACATCGTTCCCAGTGCCGCCGGTCATCTTGTCATTGCCGTCGTCGCCCGTCAGGAGATCATTGCCGGCGCCGCCGATCAGCGTGTCATTGTCGTTGCCGCCATCCAATGTGTCGTTGCCGGACCCACCGTTCAGCGCGTCATTGCCGTTGCCCCCGGCCATCACGTCGTTGCCGGTCCCGCCGTTCAGCGTATTCGCGCCGGAATTGCCGGTGATCTCGTTGTTGAGCGCGTTGCCGGTGCCGTTGATGTTGGCGCCGCCGGTCAGGATCAGGTGGTCGACGTTGGCGTGCGCTGCCAGGCTGTAGGTGACGGTGCTTTCCACGGTGTCGATGCCGCCGCCCTTGGTGTTGAGGATGGTTTCCGTCACGATGTCGCCGATATTGTCGACGAAGTAGTAGTCGTCACCCCCACCGCCCAGCATCGTGTCCTTGCCGACGCCGCCGTTCAGGACATTCTTGAACTCATTGCCGGTCAAGGTATTGTTCAGCGCGTTGCCGGTGGCATCGAGATCGCTGAAGCCAGCCAGCAATGTGAGCTTCTCGACATTGACGAGCGCGGCCAGGCTGAAATCGATCGAGCTCTTGACCGTGTCGATGCCGCCAGTGGTGCCGGCGATGCTCTCGATCACCTGGTCGCCCGCCTCGTTAACGAAATAGGTGTCTGCGCCTTTGCCACCCGTCAGGATATCTGCGCCAATGCCGCCGTCCAGGATGTTGGCGCCGTTGTTGCCGGTCAACTCGTTGTCTGTGCCATTGCCCGTCGCCTTGAGCGCGGCCGTGCCGAGCAGGATTGCGTTCTCGATCTGCCCGCCGCCCAGGGTCGTCAGGTTGACGGCAATCGAGGAGCGAACGACATCGTCGTTGTCGAGATTGCCCTCTTCGTTGATCACGTCGCCGGCGGCGCTGATCACATAGGTGTCGTTGCCGGACCCGCCAAGCATTGTGTCGATGCCGAGCCCGCCATCCAGGAAGTCATCGCTTTCGAAGGCCGTCAGCTGGTCGTTGCCGGCGCCGCCAAGCAACGTATCGATCCCCTCGCCGCCGGTGACGATGTCATTGCCGGCCCCACCATCGACGAAGTTGCCTCCCGCGCCGCCCTGAAGAGTGTCATTGCCGCCGCGGCCTTCGAGATGGTCGTCGCCGCCCAATCCGGCCAGGAAATCCGCGGCGTTTCCGCCGATCATGCGATTGGCAACGTCGTTGCCGGTAATGTTGTTTCCGCGATTGCTGCCGATGACATTCTCGATCGTGACACCGTAGGCGATTCCGAGAATGCTGGTCGTGCCAAAGGAAGGATGCCCGCCGAAGCGGAAGAATGTACCTTCCTGCAGGACTCCGGTAACAGCCGCTCCGCTTTGATTCGAGAAATCCAGCGTGTCGTTGCCGCCGGCATCCCAGATGGTCCTGTTCACTTCCGCCGCGCTGAACTTGTAGGTGTCATTGCCGGTGCGCGTGGTCATGTTGGCGCCGTAGATGTACTGGATCGCCAGGATGTCCAGCATTTGCGGCGTCGAGGCATAGGCGAGCGTGCTGAGTTCGGGCGTGTACGACATGACCGTGTATTGATCGGTGTCGAGGGGCGCCGCGAGAATCGGTTCGCCAGGCTCACCATCGTCAAACGGATGATCGAGTCCGAGCGCATGCCCGATCTCATGCAGCATGGTCGCAAAACCCTCCTGACCCGGCTGCAGTCGCAGATTCGGGGCGTACTTCTTGTCGAACCAGACGTCGCCATTCTCGGGATACTCGATCGCACCGTCGTCGAAGGGCGTGTATGCCCAGGCGGCCGAGGGAGAATTCGTCACCGCACCGCTATTGCCGAACCGGATGTCGCCGACGTCGAGATCGCCGGGCGTGTCGCTGACCTCGATAAACGAGACTTGGGCGACCTCGGCCCACAGCGAGAGGGCTTGGCGCGCCGCGGTTTTCTGTCCGGCGGTGAACGGTTCGAACGCGTTGAACGGTTCGTTGTCGAGGAAGTTCTTGTAGTCGTCCGACCAGGTCGCATGCGCGGTCGGAAAGCTGTAGGTGATGGTCGCGCTGGTGCCCTCTCCGCCACCGCTGCCCCACTTGTACCCAAGCCAAACGAGCGGAGAGACGGTCGGGTCGCTGCTGTCCTTGAAAGTTTCAACGACACCCGTCTCATATGGTGATGTCATAGTAAGTCTTCCCCCAAGCTGTCGTGCCGGCCGTGCCGTCAAATCGGCGCCCTACTGTCGGCCGGGCACACTTACAAATCGCGTATAAGTCGCGCAAACCCTGGATGTTTCACCCAGGGTTCGTCGTGATGCTAGCGGGAAAAGCTCACAAGTCCATTACCGGAATGTGATTAACGGCGAAAAATCCTGAAAATGCCGCAAATATTACCACCGCGGTGGGATCAGAGGCTGGGTCTGGTGGCGGTTTTGCCATACCAGCCGCCGACCGCATTCTCGAACGCCATGCCGGCCCGGAATACGTCGGCATCGCAATACGTGCGGCCGACGATCTGGATCCCGGTCGGGACCCCGTTGCCGGCCCGGCCCGACGGGATCGACAGAACCGGACAGCGGCTCATGGTGTTGAAGGGCGTGGTCATGCACCAACCGATGATCGGCCAGACCTCGAGCTTCTTGCCGTTGATCCTCACCTCGTGCAGCGTCGGGTCGAAATCCGCGCGCACGGCCGGCAGGGCCGTGGTCGGGCAGATCAGCACGTCGTATTTCTCCAGGACCGGCCCGAGCGTCGCATACATCTTCGTCGCCACATCCATGGAACGGAGGAAATCGGCGGAGGTCGATTTCGAGCCGTGCTTGGCGAAGTCGACCGCGTAGGGCGTCATGATCTTGCGGTGCTTCCTGGCATAGGCCGCCATCTGGTTGCCGAACAGGTGGTTGAGGTGGTCGACCCCCGCCTTCAGCGCATCGATGGTCCAGCCGAGATCCACCTCCTCCACCGTGGCGCCGAGCGAACGGAACACATCGAGCGCCGCCTTGGTGTTCGCGACCACTTCCTTGTCCACGTTGAAGAAGCCGAGATCGATCGAATAGGCGATGCGCCAGCCCTTGATCGGCTTGTATTGCGTCGGCAGGCGCAGCTTGGGCCGCAGGCTCGCGATGTCGGTCGGGCTCGGCCCGCACATGACGTTCTGCAGCAGGATCGTATCAGCCACATTCCGCGCCAGCGGCCCGGTATGGCAATAGGGATCGAGGTTGAACGGCGGGTCGTCCGGGTTGCGGCCGTAGGGCGGCTTGTAGCCGACCACGCCCGAGCAGGAGGCGGGGATGCGGATCGAACCGCCGATGTCCGAGCCGGTCGCGATCGCCGCGGTGCCCGATGCGAGGCTGGCCGCGGTGCCGCCCGACGAGCCGCCCGGCGTGAATTTCAAATTCCACGGATTGCGCGTGACGCCCCAGAGCCGCGTGTGCGTGACGGACGAGCAGGAGAATTCCGGCGTCGCCGTGCGCGCATGCACGATGCCGCCCGCTTTCAGGATGCGCTCGTTGTTGGGCGAGGTGGTCTCCGCGACGTTGTCCTTGCCGTAGATCAGGGAGCCATACGAGGTCGGCTTGCCCTTGATCCAGCTCTCGTCCTTGACCGCAACCGGCAGCCCTTCGAGTGCGCCCAGGCGCGCACCGGTCTTGGCATATTTGGCTTCCGACTTGCGCGCGGCGGCCAACGCCTCGTCGAAATAGGTGAAGGTGAAGGCGTTGACCTTCTTGTTCACGACCTCGGCCCGCGCGATGACAGCCTTCATCAGCTCGACCGGTGAAAGCTTGCGCGCACGGAACAAGGCGAGCGCTTCGGTTGCGCTCATATAGCGCAGATCGAGATCGCTCACGGCAGCCCTCCGCAGCGAGATTTCGGAAAAGAACCCCGGCGGCGCAGACCGCCGGGGCTTCGAGGATGAGACCTA
>DASYRS010000585.1:0-5242 GCA_036004205.1 Dongiaceae bacterium | reverse complement strand
GACAAGGACATCACCTTCACGCCGATCTTCCGCTTCGGCGGCGATCTTCAGGAGCATCCGGGCGGCGTCGCCGACCTGGAGTACCGCCAGCGTGTGCGCAACGGACGGTTCCGGATCGAGGGCTCGGGGACGGTCGAGGATCGGGAGTCCGAGGAGGCCGACGAGAGCCTGCGCCACGAAATCCACAACGACTTCCGCGGCCACATCGAAGGCGACGGCCTGTTCGATATCAGCGACGAATGGCGGGCCGGTGCGGATTTCAAGGCGGTCACCGACAAGAAGTATCTCAAGCGCTTCCACCTCGGGTCGCGGGACATCCTGACCGACAAGGTCTATGCCGAAGGCTTCTTCGGGCGGTCCTATGCCGAGGCGCGCGGCTACGCGTTCCAGACCACCAAGAACAGTCTGGATGACGAGGACCTTCCGATCATCGCACCGATGCTGGACTATCGTTTTGCCAGCGAGCCGGGCGTCGCGGGCGCCTATTGGGGCCTGGACACCAACTTCATGAACCTGCGCCGCCTGAACGGGCGCGAAGAGGTGCGCTTCGCGGCGAATCCGTACTGGACGCTGCCCTATACCAGCTCGATAGGCGACATCTACCGGCTGACGCTGGAAGCGCCGATGACCATTCAGACCGTTCATGACGTGGACCCGAACAGCAATGACGTCGATCCGACCGGCGACAATTTCGACGGCACAGTGTTCACAGCCGTGCCGAAGATGAGCTTCGATTGGAGCTACCCGTTCGTCCGGCCGAGCCCGAATTTCACCCAGGTGTTCGAACCCTTGTTCCAGTTGGTCGTGGCGCCCGACGCAGGCAACAAACGCAGGATCCCGAACGAGGATAGCCGCCAGTTCGAGCTGGATGACACCAACGTCCTGCTGGCGGACCGCTTCCCGGGTCTTAACCGCCCCGACAGCGGCTCGCGCGTGTCCTATGGCGCGCAATGGTCGGCCTATCTGCCGCAGGGCAGCTATGTCAATGCTTTCCTGGGCCAGAGCTTTCAGATGGATCACGACGACAACGATGAGTTCCGGATCGGGACCGGCATCGACGATGACGTGACCGATCTGGTCGGCCGGCTGCAGTTCCGCCCTGTGGCGGGGCTCGATCTTGCCTATCGCTTCCGCTTCGACGTGGGCGACGAAGAGTTCCAGCGGCACGAAGCGCGCGCCAGCTATGTAACCGACTATTTCGTCCTTTCGACCTCCTATGCTTTCATCGCCGCGGACGGCGTCGAATTCGAAGATCGCGAACAAGTGAGCGGCTATGCGAGCGCCAACCTGTCTGACTACTGGTCGGTGCACACCCAATCGTCCTATGATCTGGAAGACAAGCGCCTGCTGTCGGTTGGCGGCGGGCTCAGGTATCTCGACGAATGCTTTGACATAAGCTTCGAAGCCACCTACGTCCCGGCGGGAGAAACCGAAGACACCGAGGGGGATTTCAACTTCCTCTTCACGGTGAACTTCAAGAACCTGGGCGGGCTCGACATACCTTACTAAGCGCTGAGAGTACGATGCCGATGTCGAAATCGATGATCATGAGACTGCTGCGTCGCGGGGCGTGCTGCCTTGCTCTGCTGGCCGCAATCCTCGCCTGCAGCATGGCCGTGCCGGCGCGCGCCCAGGACACGCTGCGCATCGCGGCGGTGGTCAACGACGACATCATCAGCGAGCTTGACGTCTATATGCGGCTCAAGATGGCGATGCTGTCGGCCAAGCTCGAGGACAACGAGGAGACCCGGCGGCGCTTGTTGCCGCAGGTTCTGCGCAACCTGATCGACGATCGCCTCAAGATGCAGGAGGCCAAGCGCGCGGGCATCAAGGTCAACCCCGCCGACGTCGAGAAGCGCATCGACACCCTCGCCGAACGCAACAGCATGACGCGCGAGGACCTGGAATCGTTCCTGAAGGGCAACGGTATCCTGGTGGATGCGGTCGCCGATCAGATTACCACCGAGCTGAACTGGGCGCGGCTGGTGCAGCGGACGCTGCGGCCGCGCATCGTCATCACCGACCAGGAGATCAACGACGAGGCGGCGCGCATGAAGGCGACGCGCGGCGAGACGGAATACAAGATCTATCAGATCTTCCTGGCGGTCGACGCGCCGGATCAGGAATCCGATGTCCGCGATTCGGCCGAACGGCTGATCGAGCAGCTGCACGCCGGCGCCGATTTCGAATCGCTGGCCCAGGAATTCTCGCAGGACGAGGGCGCGCTGAAGGGCGGCAATTGGGGCTGGCTGCGGCTGGACCAGATGGAGCCCGCGGTCGCCAAGCAGATCCAGCTGGTCGCCACCGGCGACCTGGTCGGCCCGGTGCGCGGCACCGGCGGGTACTACATCGCCTTCGCCAAGGAGACCCGCGTGTCCGGCTCCGGCGATACCACCGGCGCCGGCAGCGTCACCGTCAAGCAGATCCTGTGGTCGATGCCGGCGAACGCCGCTGAAAAGGAGGTCAACCGCGCGATCTCCCAGGCCAAGACCGTCGCCGGCAAGATCGAGAATTGCGGCCAGATGTCCGAGGTCGCGAACGAAGCCAGCCCGGGCGTCTATCGCGAGCTCGGCAGCGTGCCGGTCAACGATCTGCCGCAGCAGGTCCAGAGCATCGCCATCAATCAGCCGATCGACGTGCCGTCCGATCCGGTCCGCACCAGTCAGGGCGTGGGCCTGTATCTCATCTGCGCCCGGCAGGCCGGCGACGATGAGAGCCAGTCGCGCACCGGCATTGCCGACCGCCTGGGCCAGCAGCGGCTGGAGACCCTGGCTCGCGGTTATCTCAGCGATCTGCGCCGCGCCGCGGTGATCGACATCCGGATGTAGGGACGCTGGCCGATGACCGCGGACGGCCTGCCGCCGCTGCGCGAGGTCATCGCGAAATACGATCTGGCCGCGCGCCGCGCGCTCGGCCAGAACTTCCTGCTCGATCTCAACCTGACCGCCAAGATCGCGCGCGCGGCCGGCGACCTCACCAGCGGCACGACCATCGAGATCGGGCCCGGGCCCGGCGGACTTACCCGCGCGCTGCTGGCTCATGGCGCGCGCGAGCTGATTGCGATCGAGCGCGACGCCCGGTGCCTCGGCGCGCTGGCGGAGATCGCCGCCGCCTATCCCGGCCGCCTGACAGTCATCGAAGGCGATGCGCTCGCGACCGATTGCGCCAAGCTGGGGGCGGCGCCGCGCCGCATCGTCGCCAACCTGCCCTACAACATCGCGACCCCCTTGCTCATCAAGTGGATGCAGCAGGGCGCCGCCTTCGCGTCGCTGACCGTGATGGTGCAGAAGGAGGTGGCGGACCGGCTGATCGCCAAGCCGCGCAGCAAGGATTACGGGCGCCTCAGCGTGCTGACGCAGTTCCTGTCGCGCCCGCGCCGGCTGTTCGACCTGCCGCCGCGCGCCTTCGTCCCCGCGCCCAAGGTGACCTCGACCGTGGTCGAGCTTCTGCCCCTGCCGGAGCCCGCTTTTCCCGCGCGCCTTGCCGATCTGGAGCGCGCAACGCAAGCCGCCTTCGGCCAGCGCCGCAAGATGCTGCGCCAATCCCTGCGCAGCCTGGGCGGCAACACCGAGGCCCTGATGGCGGAAGCCGAGATCACGCCGACGGCACGCGCGGAGGAGCTGACCGTCGCGCAGTTCGCGGCGCTGGCAAGGGCGCTGGAGAAGACGCGAACCTGAGTCGCCATAACTCCGTAGAACTCCCCCTCTCCCCTTGCGGGAGAGGGTTGCGAAGGTCTAAGTCCCCTCTCTCAGTCCCTTCACGAACTCCGCCAGCCCCACCTGCCGGTGGCGCTTCAGGCGCTCGGCCAGCAGGATCGCACGCACGCGCTGGATGCTGGTTTCCAGATCGTCGTTCACGATGATGTAGTCGTATTCCGCCCAGTGGCTCATCTCGTCGGCGGCCTTGGCCATGCGGCGCGCGACCACCTCGGCGCTGTCCTGGGCCCTGGTCTTCAGCCGCTGCTCGAGCGCGCCGATCGAAGGCGGCAGGATGAAGACGCTGACCAGGTCCGCGCGCGCGCTCTGGGCGAGCTGTTGGGTGCCCTGCCAGTCGATGTCGAACAGCACGTCCTGCCCGGCGGCCAGCGATTGCTCGACCGGCGCGCGCGGCGTGCCGTATTGATGATCGAACACCTTGGCGTATTCCAGGAACGCGCGCTCCCGGATCATCCGATCGAAGGCCGCGTGGTCGACGAAGTGATAGTCGATGCCGTCCGTCTCGCCCGGGCGCATCGGCCGGGTGGTGGCGGAGATCGAGAGCACGAGGTCGGGCTCGATCGTCAGCAGCCGGCGCGAGATCGTGGTCTTGCCGGCGCCCGACGGCGAGGACAGCACCAGCATCAGGCCGCGCCGCTGAATCTCCACTGGTCCCGACGGCCGCGCCCCCGACAAAGCCATGATGCGAAATCCCGCCTCTACTCGATATTCTGCGCCTGTTCGCGCAGCTGCTCGATGGCTGCCTTAAGCTCGATGCCGAGGTTGGTCAAGGCCAGATCATCCGCCTTGGAGCACAGCGTATTGGCCTCGCGATTGAACTCCTGGCACAGGAAATCGAGGCGCCGTCCGATGGCTCCGCCCTGGTCCAGCAGCCCGCGCACCGCCGCGACATGGGCATTGAGGCGGTCCAGCTCCTCGCGCACGTCCGCCTTGGCGGCCAGCAGCGCCACCTCCTGCGCCAGGCGCTCGTCGGGCAGCGACACATTGGGCGGCAGCAGCTCCGCGATCTGCTTGGCGAGGCGTTCCCGCAAGGCCGCCGGCTGAGCCGACGCGCTGCCGGCCGCCGCCTTGCCCAACCGCTCGATCTCGGCGAGGTGCTGGCGCGTGATGGCGCCCAGCTTCTTGCCCTCCTCCAGCCGCGCCTGCTGCAGGTCGGCGAGGCAGGCGAGGAAATCCGCCTGCATGGCCTGGACGCGCCGCTCCGCCACCTCGGGCGCCACCTCCTGCTCCTCGATTTCCAGCACGCCCTTGAGTCCGATCAAGCCGTCGAGCCGCGGCGGCGCCGCCTCGATCTTGCCTTTGAGCCCGTCGAGCAGGCTGGCGATCTGCGCCAGCGCCGCCTCGTTGAGGCGGAAGGTCGGGGCCGTCTGCTTGTCGTCCGCCGTCAGGGTGATGGAAATGTTCCCGCGCTTCAGCTTCTCGGCGCAGGCCGCGCGCACGAATCCGTCCAGGGCATCGAGCCCGTTGGGAAAGCGGCAGCGCACCTCGAGGTTGCGGCCATTGACGCATTTCAGCTCCCACGCCCA
>DASYRS010000584.1:0-7184 GCA_036004205.1 Dongiaceae bacterium | reverse complement strand
AGAGCGCGGCGGCCTGATTGACCTTCTCCTCCTTCTCGCCCTCGATCAGCTTGATGGGCAGGGCGATGTGGTCGGAGTACTTCGTGATGATGCCGTTGATGCGCGCGGATTCCAGGAATTCCTCGGCGCCTTTCTTGATATGCAGAGTGACGTCGGTGCCGCGGCCAGCGGCGTTTCCCGGGCGCTCGGCTTCGCCGATCCGGAATTCGCCTTTCCCGTCGCTGACCCATTTCCAGGCCTGCGCTTCGCCGGCCCGGCGGCTTACCACCGTGACCTCGTCCGCCACCATGAAGGCGGCATAGAACCCGACGCCGAACTGGCCGATCAGGCTGACGTCCTTCGATTTGCCCTCCTCCAGCGCCTGCACGAACTGGGCGGAGCCGGAGCGTGCGATGGTGCCGAGATGCGAGATCATATCCTCGCGGTTCATGCCGATGCCGTTGTCGGAGACGGTCAGGGTCCTGTTCGCCTTGTCGATCGCGACGGTGATCTTGAATTCCGGGTCCGCGGCGACGAGGCTGGGCTCGGTCAGGCTGAGATAGCGCAGCTTGTCGCAGGCGTCGGAGGCGTTGGAAATGAGCTCGCGCAGGAACACCGCGCGATCGCTATAGAGCGAATGGGCGACGATATCCAGGAGCCGCGACACCTCGGCCTGGAAACCGAGCTTCTCCATTTTCATGGCCTGATCACCTGAGGCAAATGCAAATCCGCGCGCTGATATGAGCGATCCCGCGCGTTCCTTCAAGAGGCTGCTTTACAGACCGGCGGCCTTGTGCGAGCGATTGCACCGACGCCCGGTGAATCAGGCACTTAGCGAGGGTGACGGGATGGGCTTCACGCGGCACCGCCGGCGGACCTGGGTCCGGGCCCTGATTGCCGCTGCCGTCCTGGCAGTGGCCGGCCATGCATCGGGCGACGGCCCCGCTGCGCCGGACGATGCGACGGCGATCGCCGCGCGCGATGCGCTGGTCGGCGAATACCGGCACACCGCGATTTCCCCGGCGGGCAAGTCCCGTCGCAGCGTCGCGACGATCGCGGCGCGCGGCGCCGGCCTCAGCCTGACGTGGGAGGAGGATGAGGGCAATTTGTTCGGCGGCATCGGGGTCAGCCTCGACGGGATCGTCGCGGCGGCCTACACCGAGGCGCTGAACGGCGCGTTTCGCGGCAAAGGCGTACTCGCCTATCGCATCAGCGGCGGCACGCTGGATGGCGTTCGCCTGCCCTCGGATTCCGTGGACGGAGCGCTGATCCGGGAAACGCTCGAAGGATCCTCGGCGCTGGAAGGGCGCTATGCCATCGCACGAAGCCTGGACGCCGATGGGCATACCTATCATTCGGGTTACGTGGAAATCGTGCATGACGGGGATACCTATCAGATGACCTGGTACACGCCGACGCGCTCCTACGACGGTGTCGGAGTTCGCGTCGGCGACGTGCTGGTCGCGAGCTATGGCAATGGCTTCGCGCCCGGGATCATCGCCTATTGCGCCGACCAAGGCCTCCTGACGGGGGTCGGCACCTTTGGCCATGTCGGGACCATCGGCGCCGACAGCATGAAGCGGGTCAATCACGGGACCTCCGACGCGAGCGCGGAAACCTCCGCCCGCTGCCGGGACGCGATCAGCCGATGGAACCCGTCGCTGGCCCATGGCTAGCAAGATCGCATTTGGGGCGAGGCGGACGAAGCCACTGGCATGCCCGACGGAATTCCGGCATACGGGTCTGGGGGGTGAACGCGAGCCATTGGAGCAGTCGATGAAGTTCAAGCGGATTATGGCACTGGCGACGTTGATGTTCTTGATCCCCGGATCCGGCGCACTGGCACAGAACACACAGCCAACGACGAACGCGCCGGCGGTCAAGCCTGAAAAGTTCAAGGATTGGGAGCTGTTCTGCCCGGAGCGGAAGGACGCCAATGCTCCGCAGGTGTGCGAAATCCGCACCGTCATCGTCTCCGACAAGGGACAGCGGCTCGGCGCGTTGGTGGTGGCCGCAGAGGCCGGCAACGCCGACAGCCAGATGATTGCAAGCGCACTTCTGCCCCTGGGTGTCGACCTCACCTTCCAGCCGACGCTGGCGGCCGGCACGGGCAAGCCCATCGCGCTCAAATTTCTGCGCTGCCTGCAGCGCGGCTGCGAAGCCATGACGGCGCTTTCGGCCGACCAGCAGACGGTGCTGCGCGCCGGCAGCCAGGCCAAGGTCGCGGTCGGCATCGGCGCTGGGAAGACGGCGACGTTCGACTTCTCCCTGGCCGGCTTCAGCGCCGCCCATGACGCGCTGAAGAAACGCACGGGCGCGCAGTGAGCGCTGAGCCCGTCGGTGACCCATCGGCGCAGGAGGCCGCGGCCAAGACCGAGTTCACCTGCTCGCGCGGATTGGCCGGCTGGCTGGTGGCCCACGATGTCAGCCTCGCCTTCACCTCCTATCAGACCGGGCAGTTGTTCCTGGTCGGCGTGCAGCAGGGCGGCGTGCTCTCGGTCAACCAGATCGGATTCACCCGGGCGATGGGCCTCGCGGCCAGCGAGCAGCGCATCTATCTGGCCGCGCTGGCGCAGGTCTGGCGGCTGGAAAACATGCTGCGGGCGGGCGAGCGGGCCAACCAGCATTTCGACCGTTGCTTCGTGCCGCGCAACGCCCAGACCACCGGCGATATCGACGTGCACGAGCTCGGCATTCAGCCCAACGGCCGGGTGATCTTCGTCAACACCTCCTATTCCTGCCTGGCGGAGTTCGACCTCACGCATTCCTTCCGCCCGCTTTGGAAGCCGCCCTTCATCAGCAAGCTGGCGCCGGAGGATCGCTGCCACCTCAACGGGCTGGCGATGCAGGACGGCAAGCCGCGCTACGTAACGGCGGTGTGCCGCAGCGACGTGGTCAATGGCTGGCGCAACCGGCGCGCCGAGGGCGGAATATTGATCGACCTCAAGGACGACCGCATCGTCACGGAAAAGCTCTCCATGCCGCATTCGCCGCGGCTGTGGAACGGCGGCCTGTGGCTGCTGGATTCCGGGCGCGGCTATCTCGCCCAGATCGATGAGAACAGCGGAAAGGCGCGCGACCACGCTTTCCTGCCGGGCTTCCTGCGCGGGCTTGCCTTCCACGGGCCGGCGGCGATCGTCGGGCTGTCGCTGCCGCGCGACAAGAGTTTTGCCGGGCTGGAGCTGGACGAGAACCTGAAGAAGAAAGACGCCGATCCCTGGTGCGGGATCCAGATCATCGACCTTCGGACCGGCGACGTAGTGCAATGGCTGCGGCTCGAAGGGCTGGTGCGCGAATTGTTCGATGTCGCCGTCATTTCCGGCGTGCGCTGCCCGATGGCGATCTCGCCCCAGGCCCCCGAATTCGCCACCACGGTCACGCGGGTCGAGGAATTCGGGCGGCTCGACGCCGGCGGCTGAAGTTTGCACTCAGCCAGCGGATTTATGACCGATCCGCGACCAGTCCGAAAAAATGATGGAATGCCATCAGAAACCGCGTGGACGGGCCAGCGCGCTTTCGGCACCTTTGCGACCAAGGGGACGTGATTCATTCCGGCGGTGCAACCGTCCGAGGTGAGCATCGCCGGCCAGACCGGGGGGTCAATGGCCATGAATCGACGGGCGCGCCGCGCGGCTGCCGCGCAGGATTCCACTTGTATCAACTTCCGGACAATCATCACACCGCCGAAGGTCCGGCGCGGATTGCTGCTGGGTGCGTCTGGGCTGACGCTTGCGATCGCGCTGGGCGCGGCGAACGAGGCCGCGGCGCTCAATGAATGCGGCATCGCCGCCGGCGTGCCGCCATCGGTCACGTGCACGCCGGCTGGCAACCCTTATACCGGCGGCATCTTCTACGACGTCGACGATCTCACGATTGTGGTGAAGAGTGGCGTCATCATCAACACAACCACCAAAGTGGGCGAACCTGGCGGCGTCGTGTCCGGTTTCACGACTCCCGTCGGTCTTGGACCCGGAGGAAGCGGCGTGGCCGAAGGGGACCTCGTGGTCAGGGTCAGCTCCGGCGTTTCCATCACCACCGACGACACCTATGCCGACGGCATCGCCGGAGGCAGCGGCGATGGGTTCAGTGGCATCGGCAGTGTCTCGATCACCTCCGGCGCCACCATCAAGACCTCCGGCGACTGGGCGAGCGGCATCAGCGGCACCGCCTACGGCGGCGATGTCAAGGTCGTCGCCAGCGGAAACATCAGCACGAAAGGCTCGATTGCGGGCGGCATCATCGTCTCCAGCAACCTGACCACGGATCATGTCCTCAGCATCGACTCCAGCGCGGCCATCACCACCAGCGGCACCATGTCATGGGGCATTCGCGCCGATTCCGAACTCAACACCAATGTCGACGTCATCATAAAGTCGAGCGGCAAGATCACCACGTCCGGCAAATACGCGGAGGGGATCTACGGCAGCAGCAGCACCGGCGCTTCCATCGATTCTGACGTCACCATCACGAGCTCCAGCGAGATTGTCACCACGGGCGAGCAGAGCCACGGCATCCGCGGCGACACGGTCGCGTCGGACTCCACGATCGTCATCAGCTCCACCGCCAAGATCCGCACCACCGGCAAATCCAGCGCCGGAATCCTCGCCGCCACGCACGCCGACAACAGCCCGATCACCGTCAGTTCGCTCGGCGCGGTCACGACCACCGGCGAAGATTCCTTCGGCATCCTGGCGGGCACGCTCGGAGACAACAGCGACGTGATGGTCGTATCAACCGCCAAGGTCGCGACGGCCGGCGACGACGCGGCGGCAATCTTCGCGCTCTCGGCCGGCGACGACAGCGATGTGAACGTCGTCTCGACCGCGGCCGTCACCACCGGAGGTCACGAGTCCCACGGGATATTCACTGCCACCGGCGGCGAGGACAGCAAGACCTCCATCGTCTCGATAGGCGACATCACCACGATCAACCACGAAGCCGACGGTGTTCATGCGCAGGCGACTGGCGCCGGCTCTCCGGTGACGATCGTATCAACCGGCAACATCGTGACCGGCGGCGGCGAGGCGGACGGAATCGACGCCGATACCGCCGGCGATGTCACCATCGTCTCGACCGGCAAGATCACCACGAAGGGGTCGGAATCGGACGGCATCGAGGTGGAGTCCTCGGCCGGCGACATTTCTGCCGGATCCAGCGGCGCCATCGTCACGGCCGGGTCCGACGCCGACGGCATCCACGCCCTGGCCGACAGCGGCGATGTGAACATCACGAACGCCGGCACCATCAATACCACCGGCGGCGGCTCCAATGGCTCCGAGGGCATCTGGGCTAAGTCGCCGGACGGCACGATCACGATTTCGAACAATTCGATCACGACCGCTGGGCAGTTCAGCGACGCAATCCATGCCGATGCCGGCCACGCGGTCTCCATCACGACCAAGAACGCGAGCGCCAGCGGGCTCGATTCCGACGGCATCGACGTCACCAGCCACGACCTCGGCAAGATTGGCGTCACGATCACCGGCGCGGTATCGGGCGGCTGGGCCAAGGGCCAGGGCGTGCGGTTGAACGTCGCCGACACGCCGACCGTCACCATCAACGCCGGTGGATCGCTGGGCGCACTCAGCGACTTCGTGCTGCAAGAGGGTGGCCAGAACCTCGCGCTGACCAACAAGGGTACTTTCACCGGATTCCTCGACACCGGCAGCGGCAATGATTCCATCAACAACGCCGGCACCTGGGAGCTGCGCAACTTCGCCGACAGCAACGGCGATGGCGTGCGCGACACCGAGAGCGTCGCCGTCGCCGATTTCGGTACTGGCACCGACAGCTTCACCAACAATGGAACGCTCCGCCTGACCAACGTGACCGGCGCCAGCAGCGTCAACACGGGCGGCCAGATCGCCGACCCGTTCGGCAGCGACGGCGACATCTCGTTCGCCGGCGTGGAGCAGGGCCACCTGGTCAATCTGGAGCAATTCACCAATTCCGGCACCATCACCATGCAGGACGGCACGGTGGGCGACTTCCTCGCCATCACCGACCAGCCGTCCGTGGGGGCCGGCGGCGGCGCGAACTTCATCAGCAATGGCGGCTCGCTGAAGCTGGACGTCTTCCTCGACGATGGATCGAGCGGCAAGACCGACATGCTGTTCCTGGACGTCGCGACCACCGGCGCGGGCGGCGCGACGCGGGTGTTCGTCACCAATGCCGGCGGCGCGGGCGCGCTCACCCCCGGCGACGGCATCCAGATCATCAATGTCGACGGCAGCTCCAGCAAGGATGCCTTCACGCTGGGCGCGCCGGTGGTGGCGGGGGCGTTCGAGTATGACCTGGAGTTCCAGAACCTCGCCGCGACGGATCAGAGCTGGTACCTCCGCTCTCATCCGTTCGCGGCCGCGGCCGCCTACCCCGCGATCGCCAGCAGCGCGCTCACCACCTGGCGCGCCGATCTGGATTCACTGGAGGACAGGTTGAGCGGCCTGCGCCTGCAGATGAATGCGCCGTCGGTCACCGTACCGGTGACGGTCGCCGGCATCGCCGAAGGCGGCTCCATGACGGTCGAGCCCGCGAACTTCGCCGGCGGCTGGTTCAACGTGACTGACAGCGACGACAGCGTCGCGCAATCGGGGGTCGCCGGTTTCAGCCAGGAGACCGCTCGCTCGCAGATGGGCTTCGACTTCGCCCTCGACAATGTCTCGGGCCACGATGATTGGCTGGTGGTGGGTGCGTTCGGCGGGCAGGGTTGGTCGGAGGCCGATTTCAACGATGCCGATTCCAGCGCCGATTTCGACATCGCGGCGATGGGCGTCTATGCCAGCTATTTCCAGGGGCCCTATCACCTCGACGCGCTGGTCAAGTTCGACTGGCTCGATGGCAACTACAACTCGGACGCGGTGAGCGGCGGCGGCGATGTCACGCTGCCGGTGTTCGGCGTCTCGCTCAATACCGGATACCAGTTCGACCTGACCCACAGCGAAACCGGCGGCCTGTCGCTGCAGCCCTTGGCGGCGTTGGACTACGCCCATGTCGGCGGCGACACGTTCCACGACAATTCGGGCGCGGAGATCGAGCTGATGGAGATGGACTCGCTGCGCGGCCGGCTCGGCGCGCGGCTGGTGCAGCGGCTCCTCCCGTCGGAGGACGGAACGGGACCGGTCGGCAATCTCTATCTCTCGGCCGGCGTGGCCCAGGAGCTGCTGGGCGAATCCGAAGCCCGGGTCACCGGCGTGACGCTGACACAG
>DASYRS010000583.1:0-12522 GCA_036004205.1 Dongiaceae bacterium | reverse complement strand
ATCCCTGGGGCCATACGTCACCTCTAGGGAGCTGTCCCTACCGAGATCTTGGTCTCGGCACATGGCGCCCACCTGCTGAGTGCAGGCCTTAGAGGATCATACGTGCCACCGGCCCATGTGGCGCCGCCCACTTTATCTCTTGGATTGTCAGGACTATCCCGATTGATCGACCATGCGGAGACCCAGGCGCTGAAGGCCAACCTCCGGCGCGAGGCTGGCGCGCGCCGCCGCCAGGCGCATGCCGCGCATCCGCAGGCCGGACTTGCCCTGATGCGGCATTTCAAGAATTCGGTTGAGGTGCCGCCTGGCGCCGCGGTGTCGGGCTTCTGGCCGATGGGCGAGGAGATCGACGTGAAGCCGCTGCTGGCGCAGCTGCGCGCTTCGGGTCACCCGATCGGGCTGCCGGTCGTGGTGAAGAAGGGCGAGCCGCTGGTCTTCCGCCGCTGGCATCCCGGCATGGAGCTGGTCGCCGGCGGCTTCGGCACCGAAGTGCCGCCGCACAGTGCGCCTGAGGTGGAGCCGCAAGTGCTGATCGTGCCGCTGCTCGCCTTCGATGCCGAGGGCTATCGCCTCGGCTATGGCGGCGGCTTCTATGACCGCACGCTCGACAAGCTGCGCACCGGCAGCGCGGCCGATCCGCTGGCTGTCGGCGTCGCCTTCTCCACGCAGCATGTCGCCCGCGTGCCGCGCGACGACTATGACCAGCCGCTGGACTGGATCGTGACGGAAAAGGCCGCGCATCATTTCGCGAGCGTCCCCGCCGAGGCGATCGCCGCCATGTATCAGGTCTGGTAGCGCCATGCGTCTCTTATTCTGCGGCGATATCGTGGGCAGGCCGGGGCGCGACGCGGTGGTCGAACGCCTGCCTGGCCTGAAGCGCGACCACAAGATCGATTTCGTGGTGGCGAACGGCGAGAACGCCGCCGGCGGCTTCGGCATCACCAAGAAGATCTGCGACGATCTGTTCGGCGCCGGCGTCGACTGCATCACCACCGGCAATCACGTGTGGGACCAGAAGGAAACGGTCGGCTTCATCGGCAACGAACCACGCCTGCTGCGGCCCTTCAACTTCCCCGCCGGCACGCCGGGCAAAGGTGCCGGCATTTTCCCGACCGCCAAGGGCAAGAAGGTTGGCGTCATCAATTTGATGGGCAGGTTGTTCATGGACCCGCTGGACGATCCGTTCCAGCAGGTCGAGCAGCTGCTCAACGCGCACCGCCTGGGCGGCAACTGCGATGCGGTCATCCTCGATTTCCACGGCGAAGCCACCAGCGAGAAGATGGCGATGGGCCACATCGTCGATGGCCGCGTCTCGCTCTGCGTTGGAACTCATACGCACGTGCCGACCGCCGACCACATGATCCTCGCCAGGGGCACCGCCTATCAGTCCGATGCAGGCATGTGCGGCGACTATGATTCCGTCATCGGCATGGAGAAGTCGATGCCGATCGCCCGCTTCACCAGGAAGATGCCGACCGAACGCCTCTCCGCCGCCAACGGGCCCGCAACTTTGTGCGGCGTGCTGGTGGAGACGGATGATGCGACTGGGCTGGCGAAGAGCGTGCAGCCGGTCAGGTTGGGCGGGAAGCTGAGTCAGACGAGCATCGCCGGATAGCCGCCGCTTCTCAACATGTCATCCCGGCCAAGCTGCGCAGCAGCGCAGAGCCGGGACCTATGCCATCTCTCCGCAGCGCTGATAGTCCCCATGGGTCCCGGGTCGCGCAGCTTCGCTGCTTGCCCGGGATGACAGTTTGAAGGGCGCAGACCGCGTTGTGCGCTATCCATGCCTCATCAGTGAATCCTTCGGCGCTTCCGCTCTCTCGTTCATCCCGTAATCGCGCGCCACACCGGCAATGCGCAGGCGGTAGTCGCGGAAGATGCCGCCGCGACCTTTGGTCTGAGCAGCACGGTGCTCGGCAACATTGCGCCAGCGTGCGACCGCTTCTTCGTCCCGCCAGAAGGAGAGGGAGAGTATCTTGCCCTTATCGGTCAGGCTCTCGAAGCGCTCCACCGAGATGAAGCCGTCGATCTTTTCCAAGAGCGGGCGCAGCTCCTTCGCCAGGTCGAAATAGTCGTTGCGATGATCGGCATGGGGCCAGACTTCGAAAATGACGGCGATCATGACGCGCCTCCGAACAGGGGAATGCGGCTGTTGAGGGACCGGCGATACTCTACCGGACGGCTCAGCGCGGCGATATCGCGGCCGTGCGCGATCAGCGCCTGGATGCCCGCAGCCGTGATGCCGGCCGCGATGGCCTGGCCGGCGCAGGCGTGCCGGCCGGCGCCGAAGGTGAAGCTGCTGCGGTCAGGCCGATTTGGATCGAACACATGCGGCCGCTCGTACCGTGCCGGATCGCGGTTGGCGGCGGCGAGCACGACCAGGATGTGATCGCCCGCCTTCATCGCCTCGCCCGCGACGATGCCATCCTGCGCGACGAAGCGCCTGGTGTTGTGGACCGGCGGATCGTGGCGCGCGACTTCCTCGATCACGCGATGCAGCAGCGCGTCGTCGCCCACGGCCCGGCGGCACAGGCCCGGATTGCGCGCCAATGCCAACAGCGTGTTGCCGATCAAGCCGGCAGTGGCCTCATAGGTCTGCGACATGAATCCAACGAGGTTGGCGAGCACGGCATCCGTGTCTTCGATCCCCAGGCTTTGCAGCCGCTCGACAGTCATGGCGAGCCCGCCGCGCCGTGGCCGGCGCAATTCCTCGTGCAACGTCTCGATCAAGGCCGACGCCGCCGCGTTGCTGCGCGCGATCTCCGCCGTGCCGCTGAGCGGCGAGAGGCAGCGCACGAAGTCGCCGATCAGGATTGCGCATTGGCCGGCGATGTCGGCGGGAAGGCCGATCACCTGGGCGATCACCTGGACCGGCAATGCGAAGCTGAAGCGGTCAATGCCGCGCCGATGCTCGCCAGCCAGCTCGCAAGCTAGCCCGGCGGCGGCGCGCCGCGCGAGCGCGACGATCTGCGCCGGATCGAAGGCGGCCAGGCATGCACCGACTGCCGCCTTCGCCGTCGCATGATTCGGGCCGTCAGTCATCCGCACCAGGTGCTTGAAGATGTCGCCCGCCGGCGCGCCGGCGATGGCGGCCGGCACCGGTTCCGCCGCCGGCCGCACCCGGCACAGCTCGCTCGCCAGGATCTCCGCGACCGCCTCGGCGCCGAGGGCGACCCACAGGTTCAGCCGATGCTCGCGATAGATCGGCCGATAGGCCAGCAGCGCGGCGTAATAGGGATAGGGGTCCGGATGCGCGGCCGCTTCCAGCAAGCTCTCGGGAAACAGGACCACTTCTTCGGATAGAACCACGGACATGGCGCGACCTCGGGCAGCGGCAATCACAACCCGATTGTCGCCGCACCCGGCATCGCAGTCACGCAATGACAGTTTGGTCCCGATAAAACTATCGGCCAAATCAGAACGGCGTCGGCGCGACCTTCAGGTCGTCGGGCGTGAACCCGGTGGATTCGAGCTGATTCAACGTCTGCCAACCCTCGCCGAAATCCACCACGCAGCTGAGGCCCGTCGGCGTGGTCTTGATCACCGTGAATGTGCCGCTGGGCGCGAGGAAAATCTCCACCAGCGTCCCGTCGTCCGAGACGCCACGGCCAAGGACCTTTTCGCCGAACTCCTTGCGCAGCTTGGCGTCCGCGCCGTCGCGCGGCAGGCAGGTCCGTTGCGCAGTTTCCGGCACAGACGGACGTTGGACAGTCTCCGCCGGTCGCTGGCCAAGCTCGGGCGGCGGTTCCGCAAAGGCACTTCCGGCGGCGAGGACGCAGAGGACCGCCGGCGCGAGGATTGCGCCACCTGTCCTTGCAGCAATGTCGCGCATGGGGGACCTCCACACTGCACGGGGCTCCTGGACAAGAACCTCGGGCGCCGGAAAGAGTTCCGGCTGCGCGGCGCGCGCGGGCATGCTGCCGGTCCTGCGATGCACGCATGCCTCATCGGGCGCATCCCGCGTTCAGAATGGCGTCGCGGCGATCGGGCCGTCTTCCGAGAGTCCGGCGGCTTCGAGGGGGGTCAGCGTCTGCCAGCTCTCGCCGAAATCCACGATGCAACTTACGCCGTGCGGCGAGGTCTTGACCACCGTGAAGGTTCCGCTGGGAGCAGTGAAGAGTTCCACCAGGTTCCCGTCGCCCGAAATGCCGTGGCCCAGCTTCCGTTCGCCGAAGTCGCTCAGCAGCTTCGCTTCGATCTCGGCATGAGTGCGGCAGATCTGCAGAATCGGACGGTTGGTGGATTCGGCGTCGGCCGGCTGGCCGAGGGCCGAGAGGACGGCCGCCAGGACAGCGGCCGTTACGAGGGTAAGGACGCGGACGCTAGGGAGATCCGCCATGCGGGCCCGCCAACATGAGCGCCTCCGCGAGGCTGTTTCGCTATCTGCCATATGGGGATGGCTGGAGGTTGGCGGTAGGTCCGCGGGCCGCATGGTTGCCGCCTGTTGTCGCGCGGGCGGTGCATGCCTCATGAGCACCCGCGCGGTTCACGCTCCTGCCATGCTTTGGCGGTGAACGAACTATGATCTCTTGTCGTTGCCACGGCGAGTTCATAGATTTCGATCATGACACAACCGGAACCCGGCGAAGCCAATCTCGAGAGCTTCGCGAAGATCATCGGCGATGCCACCCGCATCCGCATGCTGCAATTGCTGATGGAGGGCCGCGCATTGACGGCGAAGGAGCTGGCCTATGGCGCGCATGTCGAGCCGGCGACCGCGACCGCGCATCTGCGGCGCCTGCTGGAAGGCGGGCTGGTCGCCGTGAAGCTGCAGGGGCGTCACAAATATTTCCGCCTGGCCACGCCGCTGGTGGCGGAGCTGATGGAACTGCTGATGGTGATCGCGCCCGACCGCAAGATGAAAGCGCCGGCCCCGCGGGCCGAGGAGCCGCTGCGCCGCGGGCGCATGTGCTACGACCACCTGGCGGGCGAGCTCGGCATCGGCATCACCGAGGCGCTGGTGAAGGAGGGCATCCTGCGCAAGGAAGCGGATGCCTTCGCCCTCACCAGGCGTGGCGCCGGCTGGTTCGCCGAACTCGGCATCGATGTCGAAGCCGCCCGTGCCCTGCGCCGCAAATTCGCCGCCACCTGCCTCGACTGGACCGAGCGCCGCGACCATCTCGGCGGCGCGCTCGGCGCGGCTTTGGCGGAGCGCCTGGTCGACCTCGGCTGGATCGCCCGCAAACGCAACAGCCGCGCCGTCACGGTGACGGAAGCGGGACGGCGCAGGCTGGCGGAAGAGTTCAGGTTGGATTTTGCACGCTGACCCGGGTTGAAGGGCGGGTATTCTCCTTGCGCGATCCCCCAAGTGGGCGTGAAATGGCCTCCAGTGAGCGGAGGCTCCCCATGGCCAAGCATGAAAAGCCGAGCTTCAGCTACGTCACCGACATCGCCACGACGCCGGAGAAACTCTGGCAGGCGCTGACCGACGGCGCGCTGACGCAGCGATACTGGTACGGCCGGCGGGTCGCGTCCGATTGGAAGGTCGGATCGCCGGTCACGTTCTGGTACGAGGCGGCGGACGGCGAGGCGGTCAGCGACCGCGGCATCGTGCTCGAAAGCAAGCGGCCGCGCCGCCTCTCCTACACGTTCCATGTCGAATTCATCGACGAGCTGCGCGACGCGCATCCCTCGCGCGTGACCTTCGACATCGAGCCCGCCGGCGATGGCTCCAAGCTGACGCTCACGCATGACGGGTTCGAGCCAGGCAGTAAGATCCTCGAAGCCTGCCGCGACGGCTGGCCGGCGATCCTCGGCAGCCTCAAGAGCCTGCTGGAGACCGGCGAAGCGCTCGCGGCTACGTCGGCCGAAGCCGCGGGGGCGACGGACGCCGCGGCCTAGCGCAGTTCGCAGCATTTTCCGCGCTGAACCTGCTCACTTCTTGCACACGATCTCGTCGAACACCTTGCACTTGTTCTTGGTGCAGAACTGGCCGTCGAGCCGCGCGGCTTTCACCTTCTTGGTCTCGGTGTCGACCTTGGCGGCCTGGGTGAAGCCTTGCTGTTGGCAGAAGGCAAGGGCGATTGCCTGGTTGGTCGATCCGCCGCAATGGTCGCCGTCCAACTCCTGGCACGCGAACAGGCGATGGCCCTGAGTGGTCAGCGGGCCGCTGAAGCGCTTCTGCGCCGGCGTCGCCGCGGGCGGTGTCGGGTCGGCGACCAGCGGTCCGTCAGGGTTGGCGACCAGCGGGCCGACGGCGGAGGCGACCGGCGGTGGAAACACGAACAGGACGTTCGATGCCATGCCATAGACATGGCCGAGTGGTCCGATCGCCGGCGTGACCTGTCCGCCGCCGACCCAGAAGATCTCCGCCTGCTTGAGCCAGGTGCTGGGATCGTACGTGATGAACGAACCGGCGGTGGAAACGAACACGTGGTTGCGTGATGCGGCGGCCGGCGCAATGGATTCTCCCGGCAGCGGCACCCTGCGCTCCACGGCCTTGCCATTGAGAATCGTCATCTGCCGCATGCGCTCGACGATCACCAGTCGTCCATCCGCCAGGCGTGTTGCGGGCGCGTTCGTAATGGGTCCCTTGATGGGCGACCAAGCATTCATGTTCGGCCCATAGAACCTGATCTCGCCCTGCTTGTCGCCGGACGTGGCGATCACGGTATGACCGTCGGGCATCACCATCGGCGGCGAGAGAAAGACGCGTCCCTCGTCATGCACCCGGAAGATCTCCTGGAACTGGCGATGCGCAAACGTGTAGGCGACCAGTTCCTGGAATTGGTTGGAGACCAGGATGAACGGCGTTCCGCCACCCGGAAAGGTGAAGATCGCTGCGCCCGGGCGCGGCGCAACGATGTCTTGCGGGAGCTTGGTGGCCGGATCGTATTCCACCGGCAATCCGCTGGGGTTGAAATCGGCCCCGAAGGCGCAGCCGAGCGCGACCGGGGGGATCAGGCACCACAGCGATATGCTGCTGCTACCCGTGGCCCCATACACCACGGACTTGATATTGATGTTGCCAATCATGGCGCCGGTGGTGGCGTAAGCGAGCAAGCGCGTTTCATAGCCGCCCGTCACGCGGTTATGGTAGTCGGCCAGCAGCATCACCACGTCATTCTCGTTGGGAATTTTCCAGATGTTCGGCGTGGCGCTGACGTTCGCGCCATCGAAGCCGCCGGGCAATGTATTCTGCCAGCCGAGGACGCCCTGCGCGTCAAACCGGTACAGTATCGAATCCCAATGGTTCAGCGGCGGGTCCGTCTGTTCGTTGCGCTCGCGCTTGGTGCCGACGACGTAGACCGCGCCGAACGAATCCACCACCGGCGAGGTGACGATCGAAAAACCAGGCGTGATGCTTTGCGTCCACTTGCGCGTGCCGTTTGGTTGCAGGGCAATCAGCTGCCCTTCCTTGTTGCCGAGATAGACCGTGCCGTCGGCGGCGATGGCGGGGCCGGCGCCCGGCGCAAAGGTGCCAAGCCCGGAGATAGTGGCCGGCCGCTCGGCCGCCAGCGTGTCGACATCGGCGAAGCCGCTTTTGGCTGCGTCGGAGTGCGGCCGCTCCCAGGCCTGCGCCGCAGCGCCCACCGCGCAACAGATCAACGAGGCGACGAGGCCGCCGCGCATGACACGAAGAATCGATGCGCTCTTGTGCTGCATGGCCAGCCCTCCATACATGCCGCAAATCTCCGCGCGCACGAGAACGGCCACGACATGGCGCTCTCCGCTCCAGGCGTCCCCCATGTGACAAGATACAACAATGCCTTGGAGTCTCCCAACACAAACCGGTGAGCGACGGCCTGTGTTGGGATATCTGTGCGCGCTGTCACAGCGCTGGCGACGGAGCGCGCAGCGCGGCCTTACATCTTGCAGACAATTTTATCGAACACCCTGCACTTCTTCTTTGAGCAGAGCTGGCCGTCGAGCGTCTCGGCTTTCACCTTCTTGCTGTCGGTGTCGATATCGTCGGCGCGCGTGAAGCCCTGCTTCTGGCAGAACGCTTGCGCGATCGCCTTGGCGTCGCCCTTGCCGCAGTCATCGCTATCCGGACTCTCGCACGCGAACAGCCGGTTGCCGTTCGCGGTCAGCGGCGGCTTGAAGGACTGCTTCGAGGATTGCGCAGGCTGTTCCGGCTCGGCCGGGGCCGTCTGGGGAGGCGCGTCGGTCACCGGCGTCGCGGGAGCGGTGGCAGAGCCGGTGCTGGCAACGTTGTCCTGGCCGGGGCCGGGAAACACATACAGCTGGCTTCCCACGATCGCGTAGATATTGCCTTGCGGGCCGATCACCGGCGGCCAGAGTCCGCCGCCCTGCCAGTTGAAGCGCGCGACCTCCTGGAGCGTGGTGGCGTCATACGTGACGAGGGCGTCTTGGGTGGAGACGAAAATGTGCATGCGGGTCGCCGCGGGCGAAGCCATGGAGGCATCGCTGCCAAGGGAGATCCTGGTTTCGACCGTGCCGCCCTGCAGGATCGCAAGCTGCCAGTTGTTGGTGGCGATGGCGATCTTGCCGTCGGCCAACTGCGTCGGCGCCGTCATGGTCTGGATGTCCTTGATGGTCGCCACCGGGTTCATGTTGGGTCCGGCGAAGCGGATGCCGGCCGGTGTTCCGAACACGGTGTGGCCATCGGGCGTTACCATCGGAGTCGAGCCGATCACGCGCAGGTCGGCTTCGTCATGCACGCGGAAGATTTCCTGGAACACCATGCCACTGAACGTGAAGCCGACCAGATCCTGAAAGCCGTCCGCCACGATGATGAAAGGCGTGCCGCCGCCGGCGTAGGTGAAGAGCGCCGCCGTCGGCTGCGGCCACAGGAATTTTCGCGCCGGCGCGGCGGGAGAGCTGAATCCATAGGGCGGCAGCAGATCCAGGATGTCGCCCCAGTCGAACCCGGGGCCGCCAGTGACCGTGGGAGATGCATAGCCGACCTTGGCGTCCCCGATGACCTGGCCGGTGGTCGAGAAGGCGACGAGATGGGTCTCGTAGCCGCCGCCCACCGTGTTCGGATAGGCGATCGGCACCATGATCACCTCGGCGCCGCCCGATTTCCAGATGTTCGGCGCCGCCGACGTCACCGCGCCTTTGTAGTGCTCCGGGAACGGCGTCTGATATAGCCAACCGCCGCCGGCGGTGAATTTGTGCAGGATGGATTTCTGCACCTTCACCGGCGGCGCGACGCGGTGATCGGTGTAGTTCTGGACGCCGACGACATAGATCGAACCCTCGGAATCGATGACGGGAGAAGCAAGGATCATCTGGCCCGGAAGGTCGCGGCTCCACCATGGCGTGCCATCCGGACGGAACGTCATGAGCTTGCCTTCCTGGTTGCCGATCACGACCGTTCCGTCGGCCTCGATCACCGGGCCGGCGCCCGCGGCGATGCTTCCAAGACCGGGGACGGCCTTCAGCGGAGTCCGCGCGGGGATCGATCGCGTGTCGAAGAAGCCTGAATTGCTGCCGACGGAATGGGGACGTTCCCACGAATAGGCGGCAGCGTCCCATGTCCAGAACGCACCGGCGGCGATGGCGCAGCACAGCACCAGGCGCGCACTTGAAATGACCGTCCGCAGCATGATCAACCTCCCTCAATATCGAGGGCCTGACATACTATGTGGCAGATCACACCAATAGTGCGGAAAGTGCCAAATCCGTCGACAAGGCGTTCAAATCAGCGCGATGTGAGCGCGTTCTCGGAAGGTCTGGAGTTTCGGCAAACACGGCCGGGGTTTGCGCAAGCGATTGTCCGAACGGAGCGCAGCAGTGCCCCGATCTCATGGGCCGTCCGCCACCGCGATGAGCCGGACCGCCCGATTCGCCGAGGCGAGGCGTGCGGCGAACCAAAGTCCGGGCGGCGCAAACAAAGGGCCCGCCCAAAACCCGGGCGGGCCAGCTTGGGGGAAGGAAATTCCGGAAGTTAGTGGCGCCGGCCGTGCGCGACCGCCATGAAACGGTCGATCTCGCCCTGCATGATGCAGGCGCGGGACAGAACCTGGTTGGCGATGTCGCGGACCCGGTCGGGGGTCTCGAGCGTCCGGTCGGCCGCGATCGACAGAGCCGATCCGATCCCGTCCAGGGCCGCTTGCCGCGTCGCCTCGCACACCATGTCGGCCATGCGGGCCACTTCGGCCTGCAATTCAGCGACATCCTGGTTGCGCTCCAATTTCAAAGCTTCGGACATGACAGCTCCCTAAACCGCTGGCCTGGCCTCGCGGCCGGGCGAAAACCCTGTTGGCACAGCACTAGCCTGCGCCCGGAGGCGTAAACGAATGGTTAATCCGCAGGTGTCCCATGTCAGCGCAAGTGCTTGGCGGGCCAGGGATTTGTGCTATATGGGCGCCAAACTCCTGCCATATTCGGGGCCTAGCTTGGTCGACTGGTCCTGGCCGGACCCGCTAGATATGGTAGGTTTTCCCGCAACGATCTCAAAGGGTTGGATCCCGGAGTCTGGGTCATGGCCGGTCATTCACAATTCAAGAACATCATGTACCGCAAGGGCGCGCAGGACGCGAAGCGCGCCAAGGTCTTCACCAAGATCATCCGCGAACTGACGGTCGCGGCCAGGACCGGCTTGCCCGATCCCAATGCCAATCCGCGTCTGCGGGCCGCCATGATCGCGGCGCGCGACAACAACATGCCCAAGGACACGATGGAGCGCGCCATCAAGCGCGGGGCAGGCGGAGGCGACGACACGGCTTATGAGGAGGTGCGCTACGAGGGCTACGGCCCCGGCGGCGTCGCCCTGATCATCGAGGCGCTGACCGACAACCGCAACCGCACGGCGGGCGAGATCCGCACCGCCTTGACCAAGGCCGGCGGCAATCTCGGCGAGACCAATTCCGTGTCCTTCATGTTCGAGCGCAAGGGCGTCGTGGTCTATCCCGCCAAGGCGGCCGGCGCCGATGCCATCTTCGAGGTCGCGCTCGAGGCCGGCGCGGACAATGTGGAGAGCGGCGCGGACGCACACGAAATCACTTCGGCGCCGGACGATTTCGCGGGCGTGCGCGATGCGCTCGAAAAGAAATTCGGTCCGGCCCGCGAGGCAAAGCTGCAATGGCGGCCGCTCAACACGGTGCCGGTGGAAGGCGACGCGGCGGATTCGCTGCTGAAGTTGATCGATGTCCTGGAAGATAATGACGACGTCCAGCTCGTCAGCGCGAATTTCGAGATGTCGGAAGACACCCTCGACAAGTTGACCGCGTGACCTTGATGAGACTGCTGGGCCTCGATCCCGGATTGCAGCATACCGGATGGGGTGTGATCGAAGCGGACGGCTCGCGCCTGTCCTTCGTCGCGTCCGGCACCGTGCATTCGACATCGACGCGCGAATTGGCCGAGCGGCTGGTGGAGATCTACGACGGCCTGCGCGAGGTGATCGACCAGTACCAGCCGGCGGAGGCCGCGGTCGAGGAGACCTTCGTCAACAAGAATCCGGTCTCGACCCTCAAGCTGGGTGTCGCGCGCGGCGTGGTGCTGCTGACGCCGGCCTTGTTCGGGCTGAAGGTCGCGGAATATCCGGCGAACCTCATCAAGAAGTCGGTGGTCGGCGCCGGCCACGCCGCCAAGGAGCAGGTGCAGATGATGGTGCGCGTGCTGCTGCCCGCCTCCAGTGCCGGGACCGCCGATGCCGCCGACGCGCTCGCGGTCGCGATCTGCCACGCCCATCATCGCGCCTCGCTCGAGAAGTGGGGCGCCAAGGATTTCCGCGAGGTGCTGCGGTGATCGGCAAGCTGACCGGCACGCTGGACAGCATCTCCGGCGACGCGGCTCTGATCGACGTCAATGGCGTCGGGTACGTGGTGCATGCCGCCAGCCGCACGATCTCGCGCCTCGGCCCCAACGGCGCGCCGGTCACGCTGCTGATCGAGACCCACGTGCGCGAGGATGCGATCAATCTCTACGGCTTCTGGGACGCGACCGAGCGCGACTGGTTCCGGCTGCTGACCACGGTTCAAGGCGTTGGAGCGAAGGTTGCACTGGCAATTCTCGGCGTGCTGGCGCCGGACGACCTCTCGCTCGCCATCGCGGCGCAGGACAAGGCGATCGTGACCCGCGCGCCCGGCGTCGGGCCGAAGCTGGCGCAGCGCATCGTCTCGGAACTGAAGGACAAGGCCGGCAATATCGCGCTCGGTGCCGGCGCGGTGGCGCCCGCCGCCGCGGTTAACGGCAGCGGCAAGGCCTCGGGCGGGCCGGCGGAGGATGCGATCTCCGCTTTGGTCAATCTCGGCTATCGGCGCGCGGAAGCCTATGGCGCGGTCGCCAAGGCGGCGCGCGAGCTGGGCGAGCGCGCCAGCCTCGATGCGCTGATCCGCGCCGGGCTTAAGGAGCTGAGCCAGTGAACCAGCAGCCCTTCGATCCCGCGAGCCGGGTCACCGATGCCGCGCGCCAGGCGGAGGATGCCAGCGAGCAGTCGCTGCGCCCGCTGGTGCTGGGCGATTTCATCGGCCAGCAGAAGCTGCGCGAGAACCTGGCGGTATTCATCGAAGCCGCGCGCGGCCGCGACGAGGCGATGGACCATGTGCTGTTCTACGGCCCGCCCGGCCTCGGCAAGACCACGCTGGCGCAGATCGTGGCGCGCGAGCT
>DASYRS010000582.1:0-8566 GCA_036004205.1 Dongiaceae bacterium | reverse complement strand
CCGGTGGCCGAACCACCAGCTCGCCAGCACGCCGAGGATCACGGCGAACACCAGCGCATTGAGCAGGCCGACCACCAGCTCCTTGCCGACGATGCGCAGCAAATTGCTTTGCGGAGTGATGTCGCGGGTCGCCAGCGCGCGCACGGTCACGGTGATGACCTGGACGCCCGCATTGCCGCCCATCGCGGCCACGATCGGCATCAGGACCGCCAGCGCGACGGTATGCTGGATGGTATCCTGGAACCGCGAAATCACCGTGGCCGCAATCATGGTGTTGATCATCGTCACCACCAGCCAGCGCACACGCTGCCAGGCGATGATGTGCGGCGGCGCGTGGAAGTCGGTATCGGAGGCGCCGACGATCTTCATCAGATCCTCCTCCGCCTCCTCGTCGATCACGCGCACCACGTCATCGACGGTGACCACGCCGATCAGCCGGTCCGCTTCGTCCACCACCGGCGCCGAGACCAGGGCGTATTGCCGGAAGAGATAAGCGACCGCCTCCTGGTCCATGTCAGCCGGCACCAGGCGCAACTCCGTCTCCATGATGTCGGCCAGCCTGGTCGCGCGCGGCGAGCGCAGCACACGCGACAGCGGGACAGAACCGGCCGGCTTGTGCGTCTCGTCCACCACGAACAGGTCGTAGAAATCCTCGGGCAGCTCCTTCTCGGAGCGCAGGAAATCGATGGTCTGGCCGACCGTCCAGTGCGAGGGGATCGCCACCAGCTCGCGCTGCATCAGGCGGCCCGCGCTGTCCTCGGGGAAGGTCAGGCTCTGCTGCAGCAGGACGCGCTCTTCGGCCGGCACGCTCTGCAGCACGCGCTCCTGCTGGTCGGGCGCGAGGTCTTCCAGGAGCTCGACCGCGTCGTCGGTGTCGAGCTCGCTCACCACTTCCGCGACCGCCTGCGGGCCGAGCTGCTCAACCACCTCCTCGCGCACCGTTTCCTCGAGGTGCGAGATGGTCTCCGGCTCGATCACATGGCGGGTGATCTCGACAAACAGTTTGCGTTCTTCGGGTTCGAGATGCTCGATCAGGTCCGCGACGTCGGCCGGGTGCAGATCCTCGATCAGCTCCTCGACCTGGGGGATGTCGCCTTCGGCGAGGGCCGCCGAGACATTCTCCAACAGCTCTTCGGACGGGCCGTAGAGCTCCTCCTCATCGACCGTCTCGACCGGCGCGCGGTCTTCGTCCTGTGGCTCGGGCTTGGCGGTTTCAGGCCCGGCCATGCGGCTTGCGGTCCTGGACTTCGACCGCGGCCACGGCCGTCATGTTGATGATCCCGCGCACCGTCACGGCGGGAGAGAGGATGTGGGCCGGGCGCGCGCAGCCCAGCAGGATGGGGCCGATGGTCTGCCCCTCGCCCAGCCCGCGCAGCAGGTTGAGCGCGATGTTGGCGGCGTCGAGCGATGGCATGATCATGAGGTTCGCCCGGCCCTTCAGCCGCGAGTTCGGGAACAGGCGCTCGCGCAACGGCTCGAACAGCGCGCTGTCGGCCCGCATCTCGCCCTCGACCTCCAGTTCGGCATCGCGTTGCAGGATGAGGCCGAGCGCACGGCGCATCTTGCGCGCGCTGTCCTCGTTGGAGGTGCCGAAATTGGAATGGGACAGCAAGGCCGCCTTGGGCGCGATGCCGAAGCGACGCACCACTTCCGCCGACAGCACCGCCATTTCCGCGATCTCCGTGTCGGTCGGATCGGCCTTCACCTCGGTATCGGTGATGAAGACGGTGCCTGTCTGCAGGATGAGCGCGGTCAAGGTCGAGAAAGCCTGCACGCTCGCCGCCTTGCCGAGGCAGTCGTTGACGTGGCCGAGATGGGAGTGGAATCGGCCGATCGTGCCGCATAGCAGGGCATCGGCCGCGCGTTTCCTCACCATCAGCGCGCCGATCACGGTATTGCGCGTGCGCACGATGGTGCGAGCATCGTCGGGCGATACGCCTTTGCGCTCGGTCAGGCTGTGATAGAAGGTCCAATACTCGTTATAGCGCGGGTCACTTTCCGGATCGATCAGCGTGAAGTGCGTGCCTTCGCGGATGCGCAGGCCCAGTTTCTCGATACGGCGCTCCACCACCGCGCGCCGTCCGATCAGGATCGGCTGCGCCAGTTTCTCGTCCACCACCGTCTGCACGGCGCGCAGCACGCGCTCTTCCTCGCCCTCGGCATAGACCACGCTCTTGCAGTCGCGCCGCGCGCGCTCGAACAGGGGCTTCATGATGAGGCCGGATCGGAACACGAACTGGTTCAAGCGGTCGCGATAGGCCGGCCAGTCGGTGATCGGCCGGGTCGCGACGCCGCTATCCATCGCCGCCTTGGCGACGGCCGGCGCGATCTGCACGATCAAACGCGGATCGAACGGCCGCGGGATCAGGTACTCGCGACCGAAGGCCGGGATCTCCTCGCCATAGGCGTTGGCGACGATGTCGGAGGCTTCGGCCTTGGCGAGGTCGGCGATCGCCTTCACGCAGGCGACCTTCATCTCCTGATTGATCGCGGTCGCACCGACGTCGAGCGCGCCGCGGAAAATGAAGGGGAAGCAGACGACGTTGTTGACCTGGTTCGGATAGTCGGAGCGACCGGTCGCGATGACGGCATCCGGCCGCACCGCCTTCACTTCCTCCGGCAGGATCTCCGGCGTCGGGTTGGCGAGGGCGAAGATCAGCGGCTGCTGCGCCATCTCCTTCACCATCTCCGGCTTCAGCACGCGCGGCGCGGAGAGGCCGAGGAAAATGTCGGCGCCCGGGATCACGTCCGCCAGGGTGCGCGCGTTGGTCTTCTTGGCATAGCGCGCCTTGCGCGGGTCCATCAGCTCGGTGCGGCCCTCATAGACCACGCCGGCGATGTCGGTCACGATGATGTTCTCGACCTTGAGGCCCAGGTCGACCAGCAGATCGAGGCAGGACAAGGCTGCCGCGCCGGCGCCGGACGCGACCAGCCTCACCTGCTCGATCCGCTTGCCCACCACTTGCAGGCCGTTCAGCATCGCCGCGGCCACGATGATGGCGGTGCCGTGCTGATCGTCGTGCATGACCGGAATCTTCATGCGCGCCTTCAGCTTCGACTCCACCTCGAAGCATTCCGGCGCCTTGATGTCTTCCAGGTTGATGCCGCCGAAGGTCGGTTCCAGGCTGGCGATCACTTCGACCAGCTTGTCGGGATCGGTCTCGTTGATCTCGATATCGAACACGTCGATATCGGCGAATTTCTTGAACAGGACGGCCTTGCCCTCCATCACCGGCTTGGCGGCCAACGGCCCGATGGCGCCGAGGCCGAGGACGGCCGTCCCGTTGGTGATGACTGCCACCAGATTGCCCCGGCTGGTGACCTCGGCAGCGGTCTTGGGATCGGCGACGATGAGCTCGCAGGCGGCCGCCACCCCGGGGGAATAGGCCAGCGCCAGGTCGCGCTGGCTGGCCAGCGGCTTGGTGGCCACGATGGCGAGTTTTCCGGGCCGCGGCTGGCGGTGATATTCGAGCGCCCCGGCCCTCAGATCGTCGCCGGCCTTCTTGGTGTCGTCTGGCATACCGTCCCCTGCGCGTCGCAATCCGGCGGATTATAGCCATCGGCGCCGCCAATGCCAGCCGCCGGCCGGCCGTTTAAGCCGGATTCTGCCAGTTTTTTCAGAGCTTTATGGCCAGCTAGGGCGATTTAGACTGGTGCGGTCGAGAAGACTCGAACTTCCACGGGTTGCCCCACAGCGACCTCAACGCTGCGCGTCTACCAGTTCCGCCACGACCGCATCAGAGCCCCCGAAAGGCGGACCGTAGCCCTTGTCAGAAGCCGACCGGGGGAATAGCAAATCGGGACCCCGCGATCAAGCGCGGAAAGGGCCCGAAAGGCGCACGAGAATCAATGGAATGGCGGATTTCCGAGGATCTGGTCGATTATCCCGAGGCGCTGGCCGCCATGGAGGCGCGGGTGGAGGCCATCCGCGCCGGGGCCGCGCCCGAGCTGGTCTGGCTGCTGGAGCACCCGCCGCTCTATACCGGCGGCACCAGCGCGCAGCCGGGCGACCTGCTGCAGCCCGGCCGTTTCCCGGTCTATGAGACCGGCCGCGGCGGGCAATACACCTATCACGGCCCCGGCCAGCGGGTGGCCTATGTCATGCTGGATCTGAAAGAACGCGGGCCGGACGTGCGGCGCTTCGTGCGCAAGCTCGAGGAATGGATCATCCGCACCCTGGCTCGCTTCAACGTCACGGGCGAGCGGCGCGAGGGCCGCGTCGGCATCTGGGTCGCCCATGACGGACGCGAGGACAAGATCGCGGCCATCGGCGTGCGGGTGCGGCGCTGGGTCACCTACCACGGCATCGCGATCAACGTCGATCCCGACCTCAGTCATTTCGGCGGGATCGTGCCGTGCGGCATCCAGGACCGGAAGCTCGGCGTCACGTCATTGGCGCAGCTCGGCTACATCGTGTCGATGGCCGAGTTCGACATGGCCCTGCGCGCGGCGTTCGAGGAAGTGTTCGAAGACGACATTCGCAACGCGGCTCAGTGAGTGCGCCGCACAAGGCAGATGGATTGCCCATGTCGGACGACGGGTTTGATCAAGATGCCTGGCTGGGGCGGATCGGTTACGCCGGTCCGCGCGCGCCAACCCTTGGGACGCTCCAGGCGCTGATCGCGGCGCACGCCCAGACCATCGCGTATGAGAGCATCGACATCCTGCTGGACCGGCCGCCCAAGCTCGATCTGGCCAGCCTGCAGCACAAGATGATCGCTGGCGGCCGCGGCGGCTATTGCTTCGAGCAGAATATGCTGTTCCGAGGCGGGTTGCGGTCCCTGGGCTACGACATCACCAGCCTGCAAGCCCGTGTGGTTCGCGGCCTGGACATCAATGCGCCGCGCCCGATGCTGCACATGGTCCTGCAGGTCAGCCTTCCGGAGGGACCGTTTCTCGCCGATGTCGGCTTCGGCAATCTGGCACCGACCGGCGCGCTGCTCATGGTGCCCGATATCGAGCAGAACACACCGCACGAGGTCATGCGCCTCATTCTCATGGGTACCGAACTGGTTTTGCAGTCGAAGCTTGGCGACAAATGGGAGCACATCTATCGCGTGGTCCTGTTACCGCGTTTCGATGCGGAGTACGAAATCTGCAACTGGTTTACCGGCACGCATCCGCAAAGCCCGTACTTGAACAACATGATTGCGGCGCGCGCGGGACCAAATGGAACCAGGCTGACCCTGTTCAACGCCCGATTCAACGTGCGGCGCGCATCGGGACAGGTCGAACGTCGCATGCTTCAGCGAGAGGCCGAGTTTCGCGACGTGCTGACCACCGAATTCGGCATCGCCCTGTCGGACTCCGACCTGAAAGCGGCCTTGGCGCATGTCGAGCAGCGGGGGACCAAAGGCCCCCCGCATCCATTCTTCGCGTAGGACATTCCCGGACTGCAGCGTCGCTCAGTAGTGCACGTGCGCGCAGAGGTAGCGCATGTTGCGGTGGCGGCGCTTGGTAAGCTCGATGATGTCGATCTTCAGCTTAGGGTCGACGCGCTTGATCGCGGCGATCATGGTCGCCTCCGGCAGCGACCAGGCGAGGCCGTGCAGCTGCTCGCGCTTGCCGGTGTCTTCGAACTGCAGGAACGCGTGCGTGCCCGCGTGCATCAGGCCGAGGACCTTGCCGAAGAAACTGTCGAGGATCTGGTCCGGAATCTTGCCGCACACATGCCAGGCGCCGATGAAGTCGGGCCGCGCCGCCTTTGCTGCCGCGAGGCCGGCATCATCGATCACGCGCAGGTTGGGCCGCTTCTGCGCTGCCAGCTCCGGACCGACATAGTCCAGGCCCGCATCGAGGAACTCCTGTGCGAGGTCGAGGCCCCAGAACTTGTCCGGCTCCAGCAATTCGATGATCGGCCGGCCGAGACGCAGGCTGCCGCAACCGTAATCGACGAAGGTGTGATGCGGTTGCAGCCCGTGTTGCAACATCACCTTGATCATCTCCCGTTCGCCACGCGCGGCCTTGGCGGCGGGTCCGATCGCCGGATGGGCGCGGCCACGGCGCAGCTTTCGCGTGACGACCCAGGCGTAATAGCTCTCGTAGGGTGCGAAGGGATGCCGCACTCGCCAGAGCGGATAGCGCATATAGCGCCGATAGATTTTTTTCAATCGCATTTGGGAATATCAGACGGTCGGAGACTTTCGGAAGCCCTTGCCGGGATCATCGGCGTGGGGCTGGACTAGGACATTGAAGACGCGCGCCGCTTCGGGCCCGCGATGACATACATGGATCATGTCATCGACCTTGTCGGCAGGGCCGGCGAATACCGCTTCGACGCTGCCATCGCGCCGGTTGCGCACCCAGCCCTCGAGCCCACGGGCCCGCGCCTCCTGCACGGTCCAGGCGCGGAACCAGACGCCCTGGACCATGCCGGAGATGAGCACATGAACGATCTTGCGGTCGGCCATCGGTGCTTCACGCGAACTCGACGATCACCTGGTCGACGGAGAGGCTGTCGCCGGCCTTGGCATGCAGTTTCGCGACCTTGCCGTCGCGCTCGGCCCGCAGCAGGTTCTCCATCTTCATCGCCTCGACCACCGCCAGCTCCTGTCCGGCCTTGATGTCCTGGCCCTCCTTCACCGCAAGGGCGACCAGCAGGCCGGGCATCGGCGAGAGCAGGAACTTCGACAGATCGGGCGGCGTCTTCTCCAGCATGTGGCCGGCGAGCTTCGCCGCGCGCGGCGCCAGCACCAGGATTTTCAACTGCGCGCCACCGTGATTCAGGCGATAGCCGATGCCGTCGCGATCCACCTGCACGATGATGGGCCGGTTGTCGATGCGGCCGCGATACAGCGGGTCGCCGATGTTCCAGGCGCTGACCAGCTCGCGGCTGCGCTTGCCGTCGATGACGGCGTGGCCCATCGCGGTCTCCACCACCGTGACCTCGTGATGCTCCTTGCCGATCTTCACCACCCACTTGCCGTTGGCGACCGGCGCCGCGGTCTTGAAGCGCGGCGTGCTCGAAACCGCCCGGCGTGCGTAGCTCTGGTGCACCACCGCCGCCACCGCGACCACGTCGCCCTTGGCCTCGTCCGGCAGATCGACGCCGTGGAATCCCTCTGGAAACTCCTCGGCGATGAAGCCCGTCGTCAGCCGGCCGGCGTGGAAGCGCGGATGCGCCATCAGCGCCGACAGGAACCCGATATTGTGGCCGAGGCCGCGGATATAGAAGGAATCCAGCGCCTCGCGCATCGCCGTGATGGCGGACGGGCGGTCCTCGCCATGGGTGACGAGCTTGGCGATCATCGGATCGTAGAACATGCTGATCTCGGCGCCCTCATAGACGCCGCTATCGACCCGCACCGCCGGCCCCTCCGAGGGTTCGCGGAAGCGCACCAGGCGCCCGGTCGAGGGCAGGAAGTTGCGTACGGGATCCTCGGCATAGACCCGTGCCTCGATCGCCCAGCCTCTCAGCTTCACGTCGCTTTGCTTGATCTTGAGCTTCTCGCCGGCGGCGATTCGGATCATCTGCTCCACCAGGTCGAGGCCGGTCACCATCTCGGTCACCGGATGCTCGACCTGCAAGCGCGTATTCATCTCCAGGAAATAGAAATTGCGCTTGGCATCGACGATGAACTCGACGGTGCCGGCGGACTTGTATTGCACCGCCTTGGCGAGCGCGACCGCCTGCTCGCCCATCGCCCTGCGCGTTTTCTCGTCCAGGAACGGGCTCGGCGCCTCTTCGATCACCTTCTGGTGGCGGCGCTGGATCGAGCATTCGCGCTCGCCGAGGTAGAGGCAGTTGCCGTGACCGTCGGCCAGCACCTGGATCTCGATATGGCGCGGGTCCTCGACGAATTTCTCGATGAAGACGCGGTCGTCGGCGAAGCTGGAGCGCGCTTCGTTGCTGGCGGAGCGGAAGCCGTCGCGCGTCTCCTGGTCGCCGCGCGCGACCCGCATGCCCTTGCCGCCGCCGCCGGCGGACGCCTTGATCATGACGGGATAGCCGACTTCCCGGGCGATCTTCACCGCCTCCTCGGCATCCTTGATGACGCCGAGATAGCCGGGAACGGAGCTGACGCCCGCTTCCTTCGCCAGCTTCTTGGATTCGATCTTGTCGCCCATCGCGGCGATGGCGTGGGTGTCCGGCCCGATGAAGGCGATGCCGGCCTCTTTCAGGGCCGCGGCGAACTTCCGGTTCTCCGACAGGAATCCGTAGCCGGGATGGACCGCCTCGGCGCCGGTCTGCTTGCAGGCCGCGACGACCTTTTCGATCGAGAGATAGCTTTGCGCCGCCGCCGCGGGACCGATCGCCACCGCCTCGTCCGCCTCGCGCACATGCAACGCGTCGGCATCCGGCTCGGAATAGACCGCCACGGTCTTGATGCCCATCGCCTTCGCCGTCCGGATGACCCGGCAGGCGATCTCGCCGCGATTGGCGATGAGGATCTTACCGAACATGCAGCGCTCCAACCGCACCAGACTCCCCTTCCTCCCTTGTGGGGGAAGGATGCGTAGCCTTAGCGAACGAAGTGAGCTTAGGCGAAGCTGGATGGGGGGTGCCGCCGCACCAGCGGCGGCCGTGACGCACCCGAAAAGCGCCGCGCTTGCATTCTCGGCTCCT
>DASYRS010000581.1:0-10870 GCA_036004205.1 Dongiaceae bacterium | reverse complement strand
CCTCCCCCAACTTGGGGGCGGGTAGGGTGGGGGGAAGCGAGCGCAGGCTCCCTCCGACGGAAATGCCGCTTCCCCTCCCTGACCCTCCCCCTTCTGGGGAGGGGATTGCATAGACAGCCCGGCATCCATTGCCTAAATTCCGCCCGGATTCCTGTTAATTCTCAAAGGCACCGTTAGCGAGGCCAGATGCGTTCGTCCCAGTTCTTCCTGCCCACCCTCAAGGAAAACCCAGCCGAGGCGGAGATCGTCTCGCACCGCCTGATGCTGCGCGCCGGCATGGTCCGGCAGGCCAGCGCCGGCATCTATTCGTGGCTGCCGCTCGGCTTCAAGGTGCTGAAGAAGGTCGAGCAGATCGTGCGCGAGGAGCAGGACCGCGCCGGCTGCCAGGAAGTGCTGATGCCGACCATCCAGTCGGCCGATTTGTGGCGCGAGTCCGGCCGCTACGATGCCTATGGCAAGGAGATGCTGCGCATCAAGGACCGGCGCGACCGCGAGATGCTGTACGGGCCCACCAACGAGGAGCAGATCACGCAGATCTTCCGCGATTCGATCAAGTCGTACCGCTACCTGCCGAAGATGCTCTATCACATCCAGTGGAAGTTCCGCGACGAGGTGCGGCCGCGCTTCGGCGTGATGCGCGGGCGCGAGTTCCTGATGAAGGACGCCTATTCCTTCGACATGGATTACGAGGGTGCCAGGCGCGCGTACAACAAGTTCTTCGTCGCGTATCTGCGCACCTTCGCGCGGATGGGCATGCGCGCGATTCCGATGGAGGCCGACACCGGCCCGATCGGCGGCAATCTCAGCCACGAATTCATCGTGCTCGCCGATACCGGCGAGAGCCAGGTCTATTGCAATCGCGAGTTCCTGGAGTTCGATGTTCTCGGCAGGAACATAAACTACGGCGACGCCGGCGAGGTCGAGGGTGTCGTCAACCACTTCACCTCGCTCTATGCGCGCACCGACGAGAAGCACGACGCCAGCCTGTTCGAGAGCCAGGTGCCGGAGGCGCGCCGCTATGTCGGGCGCGGCATCGAGGTCGGCCACATCTTCTATTTCGGCACCAAATATTCGGAGCCATTGAAGGCCCAGGTGCAGGACAAGGACGGCAACCCCGTCTCGGTCCATATGGGCTCCTACGGCATCGGCGTGTCGCGCATGCCGGCCGCCATCATCGAGGCGAGCCACGACGACAATGGTATCATCTGGCCGGAGGAGGTGGCGCCGTTCAAGGTCGGGCTGATCAACCTCAAGGTCGACGACGCGGCCACGACCAAGATGTGCGAGGACATCTACGCCAAGCTGCAAAATGTGGGCGTCGAAGTGCTGTATGACGACCGCGACGAGCGCGCCGGCGCCAAGTTCGCGGAGATGGACCTGATCGGCCTGCCCTGGCAGATGGTGGTCGGCCCGCGCGGCGCGGCCAAGGGCCAAATCGAGGTCAAGAACCGCAAGACCGGCGAGAAGGTCGAGCTTGGAGTCGACGCCGCGTTGCAGCGGATCGGCGCATGATCTTTTCGGCTTTCGAGCGTCTCGTCGCTTTCCGTTATCTGCGCGCGCGGCGGGAGGAGGGGTTCGTCTCGGTCATCGCCGGCTTCTCGCTGCTCGGCATCGCGCTCGGCGTCGGCACGCTGATCGTCGTCATGTCGGTGATGAACGGCTTCAAGGCCGAGTTGCTTGGCCGCATCCTCGGCGTGCAGAGCCATATCACGATCTCGTCGATGCAGGGGCCGCTGAAGAACTATCAGGAGATCGTGGATCGCCTGAAAGGCCTGCCAGGTGTGCAAAGCGTGTCGCCGATGATCGACGGCGAGGTGTTTGTCTCCGCCAATGGCACCGGCACCGGCGCCTATATGCGCGGCTTCCGCGAGGAGGATATCCGCCAGCGCAGCTTGATCGCCAGCGGCGTCGTTGCAGGCTCGCTTGACGAATTCAAGGGCGATGATGTCGCCATGATCGGCGTCGGCATGGCGCGCAGTCTTGGCTTGACGATCGGGTCCGAATTCAAGGCGATTTCATCGAAAACCCAGTCGACAATGATGGGCACGATTCCGCGGATCAAGGAATACCGCGTGATCGCGGTCTTCGATGTCGGCATGTCGCAATACAATTCCTCCTTCATCTTCGTGCCGCTGGAAGCCGCCCAGCTCTATTTCCAGCAGAAGGGCGCGGTCAGCGAGATGGAGGTGATGGTCAACAACATCGAGGACGTCGGCACGGTCAAGCAGGCGCTGAACAATGCGCTCGGCAAAGGCTTTCGCCTGACCGATTGGCAGGCCCTGAACGCCGATCTGTTCGGCGCGGTCGAGGTCGAGCGGAACGTCATGTTCCTGATCCTCACCCTCATCATCATCGTCGCCGCCTTCAACATCATCTCCGGCCAGATCATGCTGGTGAAGGAGAAGGGGCGGAACATCGCCATCATGCGCACCATGGGCGCGACGCGCGGGTCGATCCTGCGGGTGTTCCTGCTGGCCGGCGCCAGCATCGGTGTGGTCGGCACGCTGCTGGGATGTCTGCTCGGCGTCGCATTCGCGCAGAATATCGACACCATCCGGCATTGGCTTGAAGGCATGACCGGCGTCGACCTGTTCAACGCAACCATCTACTTCCTATCCAAGCTGCCGGCGATCGTCGATCCCCTCGAGGTCACGCTGATCGTGGCCATGGCCTTGGTGCTGACGCTGCTGGCTTCGCTCTATCCCGCCTGGCGCGCGGCGCGGCTCGATCCGGTTGAGGCGCTGCGTTATGAGTGAGGCGTCGCTCGAACTCAGGAACGTGCAGCAACGCTTCCGCCAGGCCGGCAACGGTTGGCTGGAGGTGATCCGCCGTGCCGATCTGCAATTGAATCCCGGCGAGATGGTGGCGCTGGTCGGGCCATCCGGCTCGGGCAAGTCGACCCTGCTGCACATCTCCGGCCTCTTGGAGCATCAGGTGGACGGCGATGTGGTCGTCAAGGGCACGCCGACCCGCGGCCTCAGCGACGACAAGCGCACGGCGCTGCGGCGCACGACCATGGGCTTTGTCTACCAGTATCATCACCTGCTGCCGGAATTCTCCGCGCTGGAGAACGTCGTCGTCCCGCAGATGATCGCCGGCAAGTCGCGCTCGGCGGCGCGCGAGCGTGCAACCGCCCTGTTGCAGCGCGTCGGCCTCGGCGGGCGTCTGGATCATCGCCCGGCCAAGCTGTCCGGCGGCGAGCAGCAGCGGGTGGCGATCGCGCGCGCTCTCGCCAACAGCCCCGCCATCGTGCTGGCGGACGAGCCGACCGGCAACCTCGATGTCCACACCGCCGACCAGGTGTTTGCGATGCTGGCGCAACTGGTGCGCGAGGATGGCGTGGCGGCGATGATCGCGACCCACAATCTGGAGATCGCGCGCCGCATGGACCGCGCCGTCACGATCCGCGAAGGCGTCCTGGAAGCGGCCTGACGTTACGGTCCGTTACAATCGGAATCACATCCGGTCTGTCAACGCCGGAAGGTTGCGCGGTAACATCGTCTCGTCATCGTATTTTAACGCGGGTGTCATGGGTGGTCCCTACGGTCGATGCGGGATTGCCGACACCTGCCCGCGATTCCCGCGGACGGAGAGGCCGATTTTTCCGTTGTTTCTCGCCTCATTTCTGGAGGAGCCAAAAGCCATGACGAGAGCCATCGACACCACCCGCCGCAATGCCCTGAAGGTAATCGCCGGGGCACCCTTGCTTCCCCTCGCGACATCGCTTACCGGCGGGGCGACCTTCCTGTTCGGCATGGATTCGGCGGTGGCGGCGAACGCCGTCGCCTCCGCCAACTTCATCTCGATGCCGGCGCCGAGCCTGGCCAATGCCGCCGCGATGGCGACCACCACGGTCGGATCGACCATGGCGGTCAAATACGCCGACGGGAAGGAGCAGAGCTTCACCCTGGCCTATGACCCGTTCTTCATCACCGGCGCCAAGGTGCCGGACGGCAAGGGCGGCACCGTGATCGCCGGCGGCTACTACGACATCAACGGCAAGCCGGTCCTGGATTCCTCCTCCACGGAAGCGGACAAGCCGCAATTCTTCTCCGACTGCCCGGACGGCATGAGCCTCATCAAGCTGGACGGCGCCTCCGTGCCGGGGATCAAGGGCAACACGGTGTTCGCGGTCGTGCAGTTCGAATACACCACGCTGAACGCCGCCGGCGACAAGATGTATGGCAAGCTGCCGTCGCCCATCGCCGTGCTGACGCTGGATCAGGACAAGAGCTCCGGCAAGCTCCAGCTCGTCAAATATTCGGTGGTGGATACCGCGCCGGCCAATGGCCTGTGGATCACCTGCGGCGCCAGCATCTCGCCCTGGAACACACATCTGTCGAGCGAGGAATACGAGCCGGACGCCACGGTCGCCGAGGACAAGACCCTGAGGGGCTTCAGCCAGAGTCTCTATGGCGACGCGGGTAAGGCCAATCCCTATCATTACGGCCACCTCCCCGAAATCACGGTGAAGGCCGATGGCACGGGTAGCTGCACGAAGCATTATTGCCTCGGCCGCATCTCCCACGAGCTGATCCAGGTCATGCCGGACGAGCGGACGGCGCTGATGGGCGATGACGCCACCAATGGCGGCCTCTTCATGTTCGTCGCCGACAACCCACGCGACCTCTCGAGCGGCACGCTGTATGTGGCGAAATGGAGCCAGAAGACCAAGGAGAATGGCGGCTCCGGCGACCTCACCTGGATCAATCTGGGCCACGCTACCAGCGACGAGATCAAGGGGCTGGCCGACAAGCTGAAGGCCGCCGACATCCTCGACGTCAAGACCGAGGATCCGAAGGATGCCGGCTACACGCAGATCGTCTATAGCGGCAAGCCGAACTGGGTGAAGTTCGCGCCCGGTCAGGAGAAGGCCGCCGCCTTCCTGGAGACCCATCGCTATGCGGCCTTCAAGGGCGGCAGCCTCGGCTTCACCAAGATGGAAGGAACGACGGTCAACGCCAAGGACAAGACCGCCTATTCGGTCATCAGCTACATCAAGAAGGAGATGAAGAACGGCTCCGGCGGCATTTCGGTCGAGGGGCCGAATGCCGGGGCGATCTACGCCCACACGCTGAAAGGCGGGCAGGTGGACGACACCGGCGCGCCGATCGACAGCGACTGGGTGTCGGTCCACATGGCGGCCGTGCCGGAGCTGGTCGGCGAAGACCTCAAGGAGCCCGACGCGCTGGGGAACCTCGCCAATCCGGACAAGCTCGGCAACCCGGACAACATCAAGTTCTCCGAGAAGCTGCGTACCCTGTTCATCGGCGAGGATAGCGGCACCCACGTGAACAACTTCCTGTGGGCGTTCAATGTCGACACCAAGCAGCTCTCGCGCCTGCTCTCGACCCCGTCGGGCGCGGAATCGACGGGGCTGCACGCCGTCGATGACGTCAACGGCTTCACCTATGTGATGAGCAATTTCCAGCATGCCGGCGATTGGGAGCTGGAAAAGGACGCGTCCGGTACCGTCACCGGCGGCCTGCACATCAAGGTCTACGAGAAGCTGGGACCGCTCATCAAAGCGAACTACGCCGACAGCCGCGGCAAGCTGGGTGGCGCGGTCGGGTACCTCACCGGCATGCCGGCGGCATCGTAAGGCGCGCGGCGGAGATCCAATTCCCCGAGAAGCTCCGCGTCCATCGTGGGCACGGAGGCTTCCCCTGTCCTGGCCCCTCTTCCCCATGGAAGAGGGGCACTTCTTTTTCGTCATCGTACATTCATTTGGCCGACCATCCCATGTCATGCGGTCCCCGCACGCTCCCGACGGTCTCGGGAGACGAATCGAAGGGGTGAAGCCATGACAGAAAATATCGAAAATCCAAAAGTTTACGGGGATATCATCGCAGTCCGTATGAGCCGCCGCGCGGCCCTGATGGGGCTTGCCGGCACGGCAGCGCTGGCCACCGTGCCCGGGCTCTGGCCGAAGAGCGCGCAGGCCGCCGCAAGTTCGCTGAACTTCGCGGAACTGACACGCATCTACGACCAGACGCATCATGTCGCGACCGGCTACGACGCCAACGTGCTGATCCGCTGGGGCGACCCGATCGCGCGCGACGTCACCTTCGATCCCGGCGCGATCACCAAAGAGAACCAGTCCAAGCAGTTCGGCTACAATTGCGACTTCATCGGCTATATGCCGCTGCCAGCCGGCTCGGCCAACAGCGAGCACGGGCTGCTCTGCGTCAACAACGAATATCCCGATCCGCATATCATGTGGCCGGGCTTGACCGAGGACGATGCCGCCACCAAGGCGACCGAGGGCCAGATCCGCGCCATGCAGGCGGCCTGGGGCCACACTATCGTCGAGATCAAGAAGACGGGCGGCGCCTGGTCGTACGTGCAGGACAGCGAGTACAACCGCCGCATCAACGGCTTCACCGAGATTTCGATCTCCGGCCCCGCGGCCGGCCACGCGCTGTTGAAGACCTCCGCCGACCCGAGCGGCGCCAAGGCGATCGGCACCGGCTACAACTGCGCCGGCGGCACCACGCCCTGGGGCACCATCCTCACCTGCGAGGAAGGGTTGTCGGATATTTTCGGCGGCGACGCGGCCAAGGCCGCCAACGCCAAGCTGCTCGAGCGCTACGGCTATGACGGCTCGGACGCCTATGGCTTCGCGCGGGTGGAGCAGCGCCTGCATCTCGATAAGGAGCCGAACGAGCCGAACCGCTTCGACTGGGTGGTGGAGATCGATCCCTATCAGCCCGGCGCCGCGCCCGTGAAGCGCACCGCGCTCGGCCGCTTTTCGCACGAAGGCGCCACGACCATCGTGAACAAAGATGGGCGTGTCGCCGTCTATCTGGGAGACGACGATTACTTCGAGTACCTCTACCGCTTCGTGACCAAGGGCAAGTTCAATCCCGACGATCGCGCGGCCAACAAGAACCTGCTCGACGAAGGCGAATTGTCGGTCGCCAAGCTCGATGCCAATGGCGAGCTGCATTGGATGCCGCTGGTCCACGGCCAGAACGGGCTGACGGCGGAGAACGGCTTTGCCGATCAGGGCGAAGTGGTGATCAAGGCGCGTCTCGCCGCCGATCATCTGGGCGCGACGCCGATGGACCGGCCGGAAGATTTCGAAGCCAGCCCGGTCAATGGCCGCGTCTATGCCGTGATGACCAAGAATGCAAAGCGCAAGCCGGACCAGGTCGATGCGGCCAATCCGCGGGCCGAGAACAAGACCGGCCATATCCTCGAGCTGTCGCCTCCGGGCGAGGGCAAGGACGCCGACCACGCGGCGGCGACCTACAAGTGGGACGTGTTCCTGCTGGCCGGCGATCCCTCGAAGCCGGAGCAGGGCGCCAAGTATGGCGACGGCGTCACCGGGAACAACTGGCTGGTGACGCCGGACAACATCGCGTTCGATCCGCAAGGCCGCCTGTGGATCGCGACCGATGGCGCCAACGATTTCGATATCGCCGACGGCCTCTATGCGACCGAAACCGACGGTGCCGGCCGCGCCGTGCCGCGCTTCTTCTTCGCCTGCCCGACGGGCGCGGAAATGTGCGGGCCGTGCTTCACGCCGGACGGCAAGACCCTGTTCGTCTCGGTCCAGCATCCGGCGGAGGATTCGGAATCGCTCGACAAGGCGACCACGCGCTGGCCGGACTTCGCCGACAATCTGCCGCCGCGGCCTTCTGTCGTGGCGATCACGCACAAGGACGGGCTCGAAATAGGGGCCTGACCTGTACCTCCCCCCCTCGCGGCGCCCGCCGTTTTCCCCCTGACGGCGGCGGGCGCCCATCTTTTTTCCTCAGTTTCGACTCGGTGATTGGCTAGACTGGACGGGAAGAAACCCGACCAGAGCACTCATGCCCTTCGCCGATTTCGTCCATCTGCGCGTCCATTCCGCCTATTCGCTGTCCGAAGGCGCCATCAAGCCCAAGCAATTGGTGGAGCTGGCGCGCCGCCAGCAGATGCCGGCAGTGGCGGTTACCGACACCGGCAACCTGTTCGGCGCGATGGAATTCTCGGCCTACGCCAAGGATGCCGGGGTGCAGCCGGTCATCGGCTGCCTGATGTCGGTGACGCGCCCGGATGAGCCGGAAGGCCCTGGTCAGCGGCCGGCACCGGACCAGCTTGTCCTGCTGGTGCAGAACGAGGCCGGCTATCGCAACCTGATGAAGCTCACCAGCGATGCGTTCCTGAAGACCGAGCCCGGCCTCATTCCGCAGGTCTCGCTGCCGGTCGTGGCGGCGCATTCCGACGGGCTGCTGGCGCTGAGCGGCGGCGCGGCGGGCGAGGTGGGGCGGCATTTGCTGGAAAACCGGCCGGAAGCGGCGAGGATCTCGCTCGACCGGCTGAAGGGCATCTTCCCCGGCCGGCTCTATGTTGAAATTCAACGGCACGGGCTGGCGGACGAGAACCAGATCGAGGAGGGGTTGATCGACCTCGCCTATGCGAACGAGCTGCCGCTGATCGCCACCAACGATGTGTATTTCAGCGACGAGGGCATGTTCGCGGCGCACGATGCCCTGCTGTGCATCGCCCAGGGCTCCTACGTCGACAATCCCGACCGGCGGCGCGTGACACAGGAGCACCGCTTCAAATCCGCGCGCGAGATGCGCGAGCTGTTCCGCGATCTGCCGGAAGCGATCGACAATACGCTGGTGGTGGCGCAGCGCTGCGCCTATATGCCGCCGGCTCGCAAGCCGATCCTGCCGGCCTTCGCGGAAGGCGCGGACGAGGGGACGGTGCTGCGCGACAAGGCGCGCGAAGGACTGGAGCTGCGCCTCCAGGCGCTCGGCATCGCAGGAGATGCGCGCAAGCCCTATCTCGACCGGCTGGAGTTCGAGCTCGGGGTCATCATCCAGATGGGCTTCCCCGGCTACTTCCTGATCGTGGCCGAGTTCATCCAATGGGCCAAGCAGCAGAACCCGCCAATCCCGGTTGGCCCGGGCCGCGGCTCCGGCGCCGGCTCGGTGGTCGCGTGGTCCCTGACCATCACCGATCTCGATCCCTTGCGGTTCGGACTGCTGTTCGAGCGCTTCCTCAATCCCGAGCGCGTGTCGATGCCGGACTTCGACATCGATTTCTGCCAGGACCGCCGCGACGAAGTTCTGCGTCACGTGCAGGAGCGCTATGGTCGCGACCGCGTCGCCCAGATCATCACCTTCGGCAAGCTGCAGGCGCGCGCGGCTTTGCGTGATGTGGGTCGCGTCTTGCAGATGCCGTACGGCCAGGTCGACCGCCTGTGCAAGATGGTGCCGAACAATCCCGCCAATCCGGTGATGCTGAAGGATGCGATCGAAACCGAGCCGATGCTCCAGCAGGCGCGCGAGGAAGACCCAGCCGTGCGCCGCATGCTGGAAACCGCGCTGAAGCTGGAGGGTCTCTATCGCCATGCTTCGACCCACGCGGCGGGCGTGGTGATTGGCGACCGGCCGCTGGACCAGCTGGTGCCGCTCTATCGCGATCCGCGCTCCGACATGCCGGTCACGCAATTCAACATGAAGGACGTCGAGAAGGCCGGGCTGGTCAAATTCGACTTCCTCGGCCTCAAGACCCTGACGGTGCTGCAGACCGCCGTCGAGCACGTCGAAAGGACGACAGGCAAAGCGCCCGACCTGCTCAACCTGCCGCTGGACGATCCAAAGACCTTTGCCATGCTGGCCAACGCCGATGCGACCGGGGTGTTCCAGCTGGAAAGTTCGGGCATGCGCGACGTGCTGAAGAAGCTGAAGCCCGACCGGTTCGAGGACATCATCGCCGTGGTAGCGCTCTATCGCCCCGGCCCGATGGACAACATCCCGCGCTACATCAATTGCAAGCACGGCAAGGAGCAGCCGGACTATCTCCATCCCTCGCTCGAAGGCATCCTCAAGGAGACCTTCGGCATCATGATCTACCAGGAACAGGTGATGGAGATCGCCAAGGTGCTGTCCGGCTTCACGCTGGGCAACGCCGATCTCTTGCGCCGCGCCATGGGCAAGAAGATCAAGGAAGAGATGGAGGCGCAGCGCAAGGCCTTCATCGACGGCGCGCTCGCCAACAAGGTGAATGCCGACAAGGCGGCGCAGATCTTCGACCAGGTCAACAAGTTCGCCGGCTACGGCTTCAACAAGAGCCACGCGGCGGCCTATGCGCTGGTCGCCTACCAGACGGCGTGGCTGAAGGCGAACTATCCGGTCGAGTTCCTGGCCGCCTCGATGACCTATGAGCTGGCCAACACCGACAAGCTCAACGTCTTCCGCCAGGAGCTGACGCGCCAGGATATCGCGCTGCTGCCGCCGGACATCAACAAGTCCTACCCGACCTTCTCGGTGGAGCGGCAGGCGGATGGGTCGCTCGCCGTGCGCTATGCGCTGGCCGCGGTCAAGAACGTCGGCCTCGGCGCGATCCAGACCATGGTCAGGGCGCGCGAGGAGGGCGGGCCGTTCCGCGGCCTCGCCGATTTCTGCGAACGCATCGATCCCAAGACCCTGAACAAGCGGCAGCTCGAAAACCTGGTATTGGCGGGCGCCTTCGATTCCATCCATCCCAACCGCAAGCAGGTGTTCGAGGCGGTGGAGCAGATGCTGCGCCAGGCGGCGGCCGTCACCGAGGCGCGCACCTCGTCGCAGAACAGCCTGTTCGGCGACGCGGCCAAGGCCACGGTGACCTTGTCCGCGACCCTCGACTGGTCGCCCATGGAGCGCCTGCAGCACGAATTCGGTGCCATCGGATTCTATCTCTCTGCCCATCCGCTGGACGCCTATGGCGCCAGCCTGAAGCGCCTCGACGTGGTGTCACATGCGGAACTCGGCACCTGGATGCGCTCGCGCGGCAGCAGCCGGGCCAAGGTCGCCGGCCTGCTGCTGGGCAAGCAGGAGAAGACCTCGGCCAAGGGCAACCGCTTCGCCTTTCTGCACCTGACCGACCAGTC
>DASYRS010000580.1:0-11550 GCA_036004205.1 Dongiaceae bacterium | reverse complement strand
TGAAGCGAGTAGAACGCCATGTCCCAGGCGCGGGTGGCGTTCTCGACATAGGCGATCTCGGACCGGTGGCAATTCAGCAGCGTGGCGAAGGCGTCGTAGAAATCCTCGAGGATCGGGCAGGCCTGGTCTTCCGCCTCATAGCCGCCGATGCCCTGCTCCAGCGCCAGATGATCCAAGGTCGCGCGATAGACCGGCGCCGGCATCAGCGACGCCCCGGCGTTGTTGAAATGGATCAGCTTCCTGCAAGCCGGCGTGTCCTTGCGCAGGCGGGGGACGTCGAGAATCTTCATCGATGAACCTTCCAATCGTCTTGATTATGCCGCGCGCTTGGCGAGGCCCATCATGCCGCCCATGGCGATCAGGAATCCGCCGGCCGCGCGATTGATGTTCCTGCGGGCGCGGTAGCTGTGGATGAAGCGGCGCACCTGCGCGGCGAGCGTGGCATAGAGCGCGGAATTCAGCGTGCCGAGAACGACGAAGCACGTTGCCAAGGCGACCATTTGCGGCAGGAGCGGCCGCTCCACATCGATGAACTGCGGAAAGAACGCCACATAGAACATGATGCCGGCGGGATTGAGCGCGGTCACGACAAAGGCGTGCGTCAGCATGCGCCACTTGTCGCGGGCCAACCGGCCATCATCGTCCAAGGTCTCCGGCACCGGCGCGCGCCAGGTCTTGATGCCGAGATAGATGAGGTAGATTGCGCCGGCGATCTTCAGGGTGTTGAACAGCTCGGCCGACGTCATCAGCAGGGCACCCAGGCCGAGCAGGGTCAAGGTGAGCGACACGATATAGCCGAGACAGACGCCCGGAACGCTCGCGAAGGCGGAGCGGCGGCCGCGGGTCAAGACATAGCTCACGACCAGCGTGTCGGTCGGGCCGGGCATGACCAGCAGCAGGATGGCGGCCGTGACAAAGGCGCCCATGGTGTGGAAGTCAGGCATCCGCGCTCTCTCTCTCTCTCTCTCTCTCTCTCTCTCTCTCTCTCCCTAGGCCACGCGCTTCGCCAATCCGAGCATGCCGCCCATCGCGACCAGTAGCCCGCCCGACACACGGTTCATGGCCTTGCGCGCGCGATAGCTCCTGACGAAGCGCCGCACTTGAAGCGCCAGCGTCGCGTAGAGCACCGAGTTGAGCGAGCCCATGATGATGAAGGTGGCGCCGAAGGTGGCAACTTGCGGCAGCAGCGGCTTTTCCGCGCTCAGGAATTGCGGGAAGAACGCGACATAGAACACGATGCCGCCGGGGTTGAGCGCGGTCGCCACATAGGTATGCGCCATGATGCGCCACGGCTTGTGTTCCAGCGGCGCGTTGTCGTCGATGCATTCGGGCACCGGAGCACGCCAGGTCTTGATGCCGAGATAGACCAGGTAGACCGCGCCGGCGATCTTCAGGACATTGAACAGCTCGGCGGACGCCATCAGCACCGCGCCCAGCCCCAGCAGCGAGAGGATGAGCGCGGTGGCATCGCCGAGGGTCACGCCCGGCACGCTGGCCCAGGCGGAGCGGCGGCCTTCCCGCAGGGCATAGCTCACCACCACCATGTCGGTCGGCCCGGGCATGATCAGCAGCGCCTCGGCCGCGATGACGAATGCGATCCAGACGTGAAGTTCGGGCATGGCGCCGTTCCCTTATGCCGCGCGCCGGGCAAGGCCGAGAATGCCGCCGGTCACCAGCAGGATGCCGCCGGCCGCGCGGTTCAGGTTCTTGCGCGCGCGGTAGCCTTTGAGGAAGCGCGTCACTTGCCCGGCCATCAGGGCGTAGAGAATGGCGTTGATGGTCGCCATCACCAGGAAGGTCGAGCCGAAGCTCAGGACCTGCGGCAGCAGCGGCCGGTCGGCGCTGAGGAACAGCGGGAAGAAAGCCACGTAGAACACGATGCTCTTGGGGTTGAGCGCGGTCACCGCATAAGCATGCGCGGTAATGCGCCAGGGTGAATGTTCCTGGGGCGCGTTCTCGTCCAGGGTCTCGGGGACCGGCGCGCGCAGGACCTTGATACCGAGATAGACCAGGTAAGCCGCGCCGGCCAGCTTCAGCACCGTGAACAGCTCGGCGGAGGCGGCGAGGACCGCGCCGAGGCCGAGCAGGGACAGCGCCATGGCGGTGAAGTCACCGGCCGCGACACCCGGCACGGTCGCCCAGGCCGAGCGCTTCCCCTGCGCCAGGGCATAGCTGATGACCAGCAGCACGGTCGGGCCGGGTATGATCAGCAACGCTTCCGTGGCGGCGACGAACGAGATCCAGGTGTGGAATTCAGGCATGACAAGGCTCCTTGTTCAGGGAGCGAAGCCAGCCACGGCCGGGTTCCGGCGCGCAAGAGGGAAAATTGTACCGGTATTTCCGAGGCGACCTGCGCCGCCTGTAGTATCGGACTAACACCGGGTTTGCGGCGCCGACGGTAAGATCTGCCCGACTCGAACGTCGAAGAGGGTGGCGATGCGGCTCCTGTCAGTTCCGAGCGCGATGGTGTGGCTTGCGATCCTGATCTTGCCGTCATTCGCGGATGCGGCGGACCCGGCGGCCGCCGAGGCGCAGTTCAACAAATCCTGCGGCACGTGCCACGTCGCCGCCGCGGATGCCGGGCCGCGGCAAGGGCCGAACCTGTTCGGTGTGATTGACCGCCAGGCGGGCAGCGTCCCAGGGTTCACCTATTCGCCGGCCTTCGTCGCCGGCGAGGGCGGAATCGTGTGGGACGAAGGCACGCTGGACCGCTGGCTCACCGATCCGCAATCGGTCATTCCCGGCGCCGTCATGCCCTATAAGCAAGCCGATCCGGACAAGCGCAAGCTGGTCATCGAATATCTTAAGACACGGCGCTAAAGGGCGTGAACCAATGGACTTGGCCGATAGAGTTGGACTTTGGGCGACTTGATTGCTGGCGGAGACGGTTTAGTCTGCTTCTTCAGCGCCCGCACGCGGGGTTGCCAGCCCGCGAGACGAGCGTGAAAAAGCCCGACAACGGGCTCATCTGGGAGGAGCCACCGCCATGTGTCACGTGTTCGCCAGCCAGGATCCCGCCATATATCAAACCGTTACCCGCTCCGTGCGGCTGAGCGGGTTCAGCACCAGCATTCGCCTCGAGGCCCTGTTCTGGTCCATCCTCGACCAGATCGCCAAGAGCCAGGGCATGTCGACCGGGCGCTTCATCAGCACCTTGCATGACGAGGTGCTGGAATTGCGCGGGGAGGTGGGCAACTTCACCTCGCTGCTGCGGGTCACCTGCGCCGTCTTCATCGAGCGCAATCAGGACATGAATCTTGTCCAGTTCGCGCAGAGCGACCTGACCGGCGAGATGAAGGTGGCGTGACCATGCTGCACTGCGAAGTGCGCCAAGAACCGCGGCTGTAGTAATCGGATAACACCCGCGCCCGCCACGCACTCCTAAGCTTGCATTGGTCAGGTTCTGGGGAGCGTGCATGGCGAAGGTCATTCACAGCATGATCCGCGTCCGCGATCTGGACGCGTCGATGAAATTCTATGACGCGGCGTTCGGGCTGAAGTCGGCCGACCGGTTCGACTTCGACGGCTTCACGCTGGTCTATCTGCGCAACCCCGAGAACGATTTCGAGATCGAGCTGACCTGGAACCATGGCCGCGCCGAGCCGTACTCGCACGGCGACGGCTACGGTCACGTCGCCGTCGCCGTGCCGGACCTCGATGCCGAGCATCGGCGCTTCGTCGAGCGCGGGCTCAATCCGAATCCGATCAAGGAGTTCCATCGCGACGGCGCGCTGATGGCCAAGTTCTTTTTCGTCCAGGATCCCGACGGCTACAAGATCGAGGTTTTGCAGCGGCACGGCCGCTATCGCTGACAACGACCAGCCGCGGAACGCGCGGCGGGAACGAGTGGAGGAGACGACATGTCGAAGACGATGATGGATCGCCGCGCCTTCCTTGCGGCGGGCTCTGCCGCCGGCGCCATCGCGGTGGCGGTGGGCGGAAACCTGGTGATCGGCGGCAACGGCGCGTGGGCGATGTCGACCAAGGCGCTGACCGGCGACGAGGCGGCGATGCTGGTGCGCATGGCGCGCGCCACCTATCCGCACGCCATGCTGGATGATGCGATCTACGGCAAGGTCATCTACGGGCTGGACGAGAAGGCCTCGACCGATCCGGCGCTGCTGCGCGCGTTGCAGGAAGGCGCGGCGACGCTGAAGAGCAAGAAGTTCGAGACGCTCGACGACGCGGGCCAGGAAGCGGCGCTGAAGGAGATCGAGAGCTCCGCGCCGTTCCAGGCGGTGCGCGGCGCCTGCGTCACCGGCATCTACAACAATCCGGACGTCTGGAAGGTGCTGGGCTACGAGGGCGCGTCGGCGGAGCTTGGCGGCTACATCAACCGCGGGTTCAGCGACATCGATTGGCTGCAGGACGCCTGAGGGAGGATCGCAATCATGGCCGCGAAATATGAACTGAGCGACGACAGCGTGGTGGTGGTGATCGGCTCGGGCGCGGGCGGCGGAACGCTGTCCAACGAGCTGGCGCAGAAGGGCGTGAAGGTCGTGCTGCTGGAAGCGGGCGGCCGGCACGAGATCGAGGATTTCGTCAACGACGAGTGGGCGAGCTTCGGCAACATCTCCTGGCTCGACAAGCGCACGACCTCCGGCACCTGGCGGGTGGCCAAGGACTTCGCCGGCCTGCCGGCCTGGATCGTGAAGGCGGTGGGCGGGTCGACCGTGCATTGGGCCGGCGCTTCGCTGCGGTTCCAGGAGCACGAGTTCAAGGTGAAATCGACGTACGGCGAGATCGCCGGCGCCAACCTGCTCGACTGGCCGATCACGCTGGCGGAGATGGAGCCGTACTACGACCGGGCTGAAGACAAGATGGGCGTCACCGGCACCCATGGCATTCCGCGCCTGCCGGGCAACAACAATTACCGTGTCCTGGCAGCCGGCGCCAAGAAGCTCGGCTACAAGGAGTTCCACACCGGCAACATGGCGATCAACTCGCAGCCGCGCGATGGGCGCGGCTCCTGCCAGCAGATCGGCTTCTGCTTCCAGGGCTGCAAGTCGGGCGCCAAATGGTCGACGCTCTATACCGAGATCCCGAAGGGCGAGGCGACCGGCAAGCTCGAAGTGCGGCCAAGCAGCCAGGCGCTGCAGATCCAGCACGACGATGCCGGCAAGGTGACCGGCGTGCTCTATGCCGACAAGGACGGCAAGCAGCAGGTCCAGAAGGCGCGCGTGGTCGCGGTCGCCGGCAACTCGATCGAGAGTCCGCGGCTGCTGCTGAACTCCGCGTCGTCGAAATACCCCGACGGGCTCGCCAATTCCTCCGGCCAGGTCGGCAAGAACTACATGCGGCATATGACGGGATCGGTCTATGCGATCTTCGACAAGCCGGTGCACATGTATCGCGGCACCACCATGGCCGGGATCATCCGCGACGAATCGGCGTTCAAACCAGATCGCGGCTTCGTCGGCGGCTATGAGATGGAGACGCTATCGCTGGGCCTGCCCTTCATGGCCGCGTTCCTCGACCCCGGCGCCTGGGGCCGTCAGTTCTCCAGCGCCATGGAAGGGTACGCCAGCATGGCCGGCATGTGGCTGGTGGGCGAGGACATGCCGCAGGAGAAGAATGGCGTCACCCTGCACGCGAGCGAGAAGGACCAGTTCGGCCTGGCGGTGCCCAACGTGAACTTCGACGATCACGCCAACGACGTCGCGATGCGCGAGCATGCCTACAAGCAGGGCAGCGCGGTCTATGACGCGGTGGGCGCGACGAAGACGTTCAAGACGCCGCCCTATCCCTCCACCCATAATCTCGGCACCAACCGCATGGCCGAGAACGCGCGCGACGGCGTGGTGAACAAGCACGGCCAGACCCACGACATCAAGAACCTGTTCATCTCGGACGGCAGCCAGTTCACCACCGGCGCGTCGGAGAACCCGACGCTCACCATCGTGGCCCTGGCGATCCGCCAATCGGAATACATCACCGACCAGATGTCGAAGAACGAGATCTGATTCGCATCGCTGCCTCCCACAGCGGACCGCCCCAGCCTTATGGCTGGGGCGGGGCGGGAGGGTGATCGCGTATGTCGGAATGAGCCGGAATTAAAGCCCCCTTCTCCCCGAAGTTGGATGAGGGGGTTGCGTGCCGACAGGCACGCGCGCTCGTAAGAGCGCCAAGTGCGCAACATAGTTGCAGCGCTCGTGCGCTGCGCGCCTTCGGCGCGGCCCCTCACCGAGCTCCGGCTAAGCTCACTTCGTTCGCCAAGCCTGCCCACCCCTCTCCCGCGAGGGGAGAGGGGGCTTTCTTGGATGTCTGAATCTATATGCGATAGCCCGGTCGCGGAGAGCGAGGAACTACTCCGCGGCGCGGCGCAGGGCCCAGTCGTAGAGGGCCCGGCAGCGGGCGGCCACTTCCCGCACTCCGGAGATTTCGGTCAGGTCGTTCGCCGGCTTGCGCGGCGGCAACGTCGATGGGTCGAAGAGCGCGGCCGGCCGGGCCAGATTCTGCTGATAGACCGAGGTGTGCAATCGGCGCAGGTCGCGCGGATATCGGAGGACGCCGTGGTCGTGCAGCCAATCCTGCGCGTCATCCAATCGCTCGCTGATCCGGCGCAGGCCCCACTTGTCCAGGCTTTCGACCGCGCGGCGGAAATAGCCGAACAAACGGCGGCGCCAGCGCCGGCGCAGATCCAGTCGCTCGGGATACTCGATGACGTAGGTCGGCGTGCCGGAGGCGCAGGCATCGAGGATCATGGAGGCGCTGTCGGGCGTGACGAACAGAGCGGCGGACTCGCTCAACAGAGTGTCATAGGGATTGTCGTTGGCCGCCGCGCCGGACCAGCGATAGACGTGCGGCCGATACAGCACGCTTTCCACCGCCGCCAGCAACGACGGCGGCGTGCGGCGCGAGGTGGAGATCACGACCGATCCGCCGTGGCGGTCAGCGGCCATCTGCGCGTGCAGCGCCACTTCCATGAGCACGCTCTCGCTGGCCTCGAACTGTGTCGTGTCGCCACCCAGCAGAATGGTGAACCAGGGTTTCGGCACCGGAACGATGTTGCTGCGCCTGGCGCCCGCCAGAACATGATCGTCGTTGGCCGACCTCCGGCGCACCATCGGCAGCGACAACTTGATCACGTTCGCGCGCGCGGGCAGAGCGAACTGCGGCGGCGCGACCACCAGATCGTATGACTCGACCGGTTGGCGCGCGCGGCCGATGGATACGATTTTGGTATAACCCCCGGATTGCTGCTTGATCCAGAAGGCGACGCGTCCCGCCCGGCGTCCGCAACAGACCACGAGGCGCGGCCAAGGCCCATGAAGGCCGAGTTCGCCGCGCCGGCTTCGGGCGTCCTCTGTGTCCGCCAGCAGCGCGCGCACCGCTGCGCGATCTTCCGCCGCGTCGGCGACGTGCCAATCGAGTCGCTTGATGGCGGCTGGCCGGTCGAGCGCTTCCGCCAGCGCCAGGCACTGGTCGTTGTCTCCCGATGCATGCGTCAGCAGAACCCAGATATCCGGGTGAAATGTCGCGAGCGTATCCATTGCGGGACCGATTTAACTCCAACCATAACGCTGCAATGGTTACGTTGCGGCGCCACACCTAGATGTTGGAAGCCGAAGATGGCGGAACAAGGGCCGCGCATGCCGCAAAATGCGTGCTGTGACGCCGATCACAAATCCGCGAGTGGAGGACCGTCGGGCTCCCCGTCAGGCGGCCGTCAGCATGCCGATGGCCCGGACTATTGCGTTAAATGGTAGACGAAGTCGTATTCGGTGCCTTCGGCATTGCGGGCGTGCAGCTTCATCTCGCCGCGCACGCCGGCATATTGGCCGGTACCGCCGGTGACCGCGAGCATCGAATCGCCGGCATCGAGAAACGGCCCTTCGACCGTGATCTGGCCGTCGGCAAGCGAGAGAGTCCAGAAGCACTCCCAGGCCTTGCCCGGCACCGTGCGGATGCACCAGCCATTGTCGGAGCCGAGCTTCGTCGCGTTGCCTTCGTCGTAGATCTCGTTCGCGAAGGTGAGCAGGTCGCCGGCGCTGTCGTCCTTCGCGCCAAGGTCGGTGACGGCGTCGGTGGTGGCGCGTTCGACCAGCGTCAGCGTCGTGTTCTTCGCGAAGGCAATCGGGCCGGATGCGATCAGCAGCGAGCCGGCAAGCACCAGGATCAATCGGGTCATCTGTCCCTCCCGTCATTTATGCCGAGGCCAAAAGAGCCGCATCCTAGCACCGGCGCAGGCCGGGGAAGGGGGATTAGCCCGGAGTAGGAGCAGTCTCCTTTCGGTTTCATCCCTGTGACATCGGCGCGGTGCGGCAACTTGCCCGGCGGCATGGCCTTTCCTCCGGATTGCGGCCACTTTCCGGCCCGGAGGCGATCTGCTAACAGGGGCGGGGCGGCCATGGCGGGGGCGGCGCGCAACAGCCAGGGTTTTCCTAATGACAGTCGTTTCGGGTGAGCCGCCGGTCTTGGAGAAGAAGAAGGGGCGTGCGGATTTGACGAATCCAACCGAGCCGGAGGACGACGAGCCAAGCCTATACAACGAAGATCTCAGGAAAAAGACGCGCAGCTCCATCCTTTGGACCGTGGTCCGCATCGCGTCCGACCAGATGTTCTCGTTCATCGTGTTCGTGATCCTGGCGCGCCTGCTGTCGCCGCGCGAGGTCGGCGTGTTCGCGATCGCCGTCGCCTTCTCGGAGGCCGGCCGCGTCATCGCGATCCAGGGCATGGTCCAGAACATCCCGCGCGCCAAGAAGCTGACACCCGCTTTGGCTGATACCGTCTTTTGGACCAATCTCGCGATGTCCGTCATCGTCGCGCTGGTGGTGCTGGCGCTGGCGCCCCTGATCATGGATCTGATCGACCAGCCCGATTCCGCGGCGCCGCTGCAGGCGCTCGGATTCGTGCTGCCGATCGCGGCCCTCGGCGCCACGCATCTGTCGCTGCGCCTGCGCGAGTTCGGCCACAAGTCGCTGGCCCTCCGTTCGGTGATGAGCGGGACCATCGGCGGCGCGGCGGCGATCGCCGCGGCCTTCGCCGGCTGGGGGATCTGGAGCCTGGTGGTGCAGCGCTTCGTCACCGAATCGGTCAACGCGGCGATGTCGTGGCACGCTTACCGATGGATACCCGGCCGCAATTTCTCGATGGCGCAGCTTCGCACCATCTGGTCGTTCGGGTTCAACATCGCGCTGACCCAGCTCATCGGGCTGATGCCGCGGCGCGCGATGGACCTGGTGCTCGGCACCATCATCGGCCCCGCCGCGGTCGGCATCTATCGGACGGCGGTGCGGACCACCGAGCTGGTATCGTCGGGGACCATCGCGCCTTACACGACGGTGGCGCTCCAGACGCTGTCACGGCTGCAGACCGACACCAAGGAGATGGCGAAGGCGTATCGCTGGATGGTCTCGCGCAGCGCCATGCTGACGATCCCCGCGATGGTCGGGTTCGGCGTGCTCGCGCGCGACGCGGTCCCCGCGATCTATGGCGAGAAGTGGGCCGAGGCGGGCCAGGTGGCGCAGACCTTCGCATGCCTCGCGGTCTCGTACTCGATCTCCAGCTTCGCCTCGCCGCTGCTGATGGCGCTGGGTCGCGGCTCGACCCTGCGGACCCTGGTGTTCGGGCAGGTGATCGCGACCGTCGTGGTCGCCGCGCTGTCCGCTCCGTTCGGCGTGCTCGTGGTCGCCTGGACGTCGGTGATCCGCGGTTATATGGCGCTGCCTTTCACGATGTGGATGCTGAAGCGCGCATCCGGCATCACGCCGTTGGATTCCTTGTCCGCCATCGCCAAGCCGCTCTCCGCCTCCCTGATCATGGGGGTGGCGGTATGGTGCCTGATGGAGATCATCCGGCCGTATTTCTCCCACGTCCTGGTGCCGGTCTTCATCTGCGTCGGCGCCGGGATGCTGATCTATGCCGTGGCGATCCTGGCCATTTCATCGGAAGCGCGAAAGCTGGTCCGGTCCCAGCTCAAGACCGTGCGGGCGCGGCTGAAGAAGTAGCCGGAGTCCGCGAAGGCCGCCGAGCGGCCTCGAAAGACGGCCGGCTGGTGATCGGGGTCACCCTCACCACCCCGCTTCGGTATTGCGGCAAGGCCGGAAGGGCGCAATATACGCGCGGCTCCTGGAGCCATCCGGGGATTCTGGCTCAATGGGGGATCGATCCGCATGTCGCCTCTGGTTTCTCTGCTTGCCGAAGTGCCGTTGTTCCACCTGCTGGACGCCGAGGAACGCGCCGCCCTCGCGCAGATGATGGAGCAGGCCAATTTCCCGAAGGGATACCGGATCTTCGAGGAAGGCGACCCCGGCGACCGCATGTACGTCGTCTGCACCGGCCAGGTGGAATTGGCGACGACCGACAAGCTGGGCCAGAAGCTGCTGCTGACCACGGCCACGCGCGGCGACCTGTTCGGCGAGCTGTCCTTGCTGGACCAGGGTGCCCGCACCGCCAACGCCACCGTCCTTGAGGATGCCGAGCTGCTGGTCCTCGACCGCGCCACACTGACCGACTTCGTCCGCCGCCGGCCCGACGCGGCGGTCGACATGATGGCCTTCATGGGCAGTCGCATGCGCGCTACCACCAACCGCCTGCGCCAGATGGCGACCCGCAACGCCAATGAGGAGATGGAGACCAAGGTGACGACGCTGGAGCGCATCACCGATGCGATCGCCGAGTTCAGCGGCAGCCTGGCGTTCCTCGGCCTCCATGGCCTCTGGTTCCTGATCTGGATCGGCCTCAATACGATACCGGGCCTGCTCGCGTTCGATCCGTTTCCGTTCGGCCTGCTCACGATGTGCGTTTCGCTGGAGGCGATCTTCCTGTCGGTGATCGTGCTGCTGAGCCAGAACCGCCAATCGGCCAAGGACCGCATCCGCGCCGACGTCGACTACGAGGTCAACCTGAAAGCCGAGCTCGAGGTCTCGCACCTGCACGAGAAGGTCGACCACCTGCACGCCGTGCTGCTCAGCCGACTGCAGCAGATCGACGTGCGCCTAAGGCGGTGAGGTCAGGGCAGACGTCAAGTCCTTGGCTTAAGATTCTCCGGGTCATAGAGCGGCTTGTAGCCGACGCCGGCCACTTCAACCGGATAGGTCTCGCCGAAATACTCCACGATCAGCTTGCGGCCCTCCTGGCAGTAGGACCACGGCAGATATGCAAGCGCGATGTTCTTGCCGACCGTCGGGCCGTAGGCGACCGAGGTGGTGAAAGAGCGGCGGCCGAGCTCGTCGACCAGCCCTTCGCCGGTCGCCGGGTCCATCACCGGCATGGTGCCGACGGGGTAGCGGGCAACGCCCTTTGAATCGGTATTGCTCGTCATCACGAGCGTGCACAGCATCGCGGGTTGATGCTTGCGCGCGCGGTGCTCCAGGTGCCTGGCCTTGCCGCGGAAGTCGGCTTCCTTGACCTTCGGGCGCTGGAGATCGGCCTCGATCAGGTTGTACTCGGTCAACAGGTCCGCGTTCTGCAGGCGCAGGCTCTTTTCCATGCGGCGGCTGTTGGCGTAGGTCTCGACGCCGAACGCCATCACGCCGGTCGAGCGCAGCGCGTCCCAGATGGCGAGGCCGTCCTCGTACTTCATGTGAAGTTCCCAGCCTTGCTCGC
>DASYRS010000579.1:0-4937 GCA_036004205.1 Dongiaceae bacterium | reverse complement strand
GGTTCCGGCCAGATCCTTTGCATGCCGGCCCAGGGCGACGTCGACGCCCAGCACAAAGGTGCCGGTGCGATCGAACTTGCGGTGCAGGCGGAAGTAGTAGGCATGGGTCACGGCCAGCCGATCGTCTGAAAGCAGTCCGATCACGCCGACGGTGCGGCGGTTGGCTTCGATGTCGGACATCGGCGTCGAGTCACCGTCCAAGCGCGCGGCCTGGATCCAGAGTCGGCACGATTTCGTGGTGGTGTGGCCGATGATCGGCCCCAGTCCCGGCGGGCGTAAGCCTGACATTGCGGACCCCCTGTCGCGATTTCTTTGAAGCACGCGCCAACCCCGCGCGGCGGGGCAACTCTACCGCAGGTCGCGGACAAACTCGACCCGCGGCGGCGAGCGTCTTCGACTCTTCGCCGAGTTGGATATCGGAGGGTGAGTCCGCGCCCGCGCTTCAGGCCGTGCGGTCGAAATCGACCGCCGCCGTGTTGCCGCCGCAGACCAGCACGCCGACCCGCTCGCCCGGCGTGGGCTTGTAGGCGCCGCTGAGCAGCGCGGCGAAGGCTGCCGCCCCGCCCGGCTCGGCCACCACGCGCAGCACGCGCCACAGGGCGCGCTGGGCCTCGCGGATCGCCTCGTCGGACACCAGCACGGACTCCGCGACGTAGCGCTGCGCGATCGGGAACATCAGGGCGCCGACCTGCTTGGGCGCCAGCGAATCGGCCGCGACGCCGCCGGCCGGCGCTTCGACCGGGCGGCCGGCCCCCCGCGCCATGTGGAGCGTCGGCGCGGCCTCCGGCTCGACCGCCACGATCTTGTGCGCGCCTTCCGACCAGGCCGCCATGCCGCCGATCAGGCCGCCGCCGCCCACCGCCACCAGCCAGGTGGCCGCGTCCGGCGCCTGGGCGGCGAACTCGCGCGCCACCGTGCCCTGCCCCAGCAGGGTCTCCGGCTGGTCGAAGGCGTGGATCGGCAGCGCGCCCGATTGCGCCACCCAGCGCTCGCTCAAGGCGAGGGCGTCGGCATAGCGCGCGCCCTCCACCACCAGCTCGGCGCCATAGGACTTGATCTGCGCGATCTTGGCGGGCGAGGCGACGGTCGGGATGAAGATCTTGGCGGGAATGCCGAGCTTGCGCGCGGCGAAGGCGACCGCCGCGCCGTGATTGCCGCCGGAGGCCGCCGCGACGCCGACCTTGGGCACGTCGCGCAGCAGCAGGTTGGCGAAGGCGCCGCGCGGCTTGAAGACGCCGGCATGCTGCAGCAATTCCAGCTTGAACGCGATGGCCGGGCCGGCGAGGCCGAAATCGCCCGCCTCCACCGTCACCACCGGCGTCTCGCGCACGTGGGGGGCGATCACCCGGTGGACCCGCTCGATCGCCGCCCTCGTGATCTCCACCGCTTGAGTCATGCCGCCGCTCTCGATACAGGTTGCCGGATCAGGCTTGACAATAGATCGGTAATTAGCAAATTGGCAATATGCCGATTGATCATGACACGCACGCCGCCTTGCGGGCCCTGGCGAACGAGCGCCGGGTGCGGATCCTGGACTGGCTGAAGGACCCGAGGCGCCATTTCCCGAAGCAGGCCGACGGCGATCTGGTGGCGGACGGCGTATGCGGCCTGCTGATCGCACGCAAGCTGAAGGTGAGCCAGCCCACCGCCAGCGAACATCTGCGCGTGCTGGTGCAGGCGGGCCTCCTCCACCCCAAGCGCATCAAGCAATGGACCTTCTACCGCCGCGATGAAACGCGGCTGAAGGCGATGAAGCGGGCGCTGGCCGGAATCTAGCGCCGCTCGAGCGAACGCCCCACCGTCATCGCCGCGCGGAAGTCCGGGTCGCTGTCGAGGAAGGCCGGTTCGGGCACCGCGCCCACGGCGTCGACGAACTTGCTCAGGAAACAGCGGAGCGAGGCGCAGAGCGCAATGTCGCAGATCTGCTGGTCCGTGAAGCCGACAGACCGCAAATGGTCGATGTCGGCCTTGGACACGAGATGGGCGCTGGTGGTGACCTTTTCCGCGTAGGCCAGCATGGCGACATCCTTGTCCGGCAAGCCTGCGCGGCGGAAGTCGCGCTGGATGGCGAGCACCAGGTCCTTCGATTCGAGGAGCTGGACCAGGCGCCGGGAATAGACCTGGGAGCAATAGGTCGAGCGCAAATGCTTCGCGGCGATCAGGGTGATGAGGCACCATTCCCGGCCACCGAGCGAAAATCCCCCGCGCACGCCGTCGAAGAATTCGTCGAACAGCGGCAGGAGGTCGGGCGGGTCGTAAGGCAGCGCGCCGCCTCCGGCACGAAGCCGAGCGGGGCCTTTTCCTTGCCGTAGATTTCCGCGATCTTGCCGGTTGCGTCCTCTTCCGCGATGGTCTGCAAGAACATCTGTCCCTCCGGCTTCAGCCCGATCCTGGTCCCGCGTAGTGCCGGGGCGGGGCGGGTGAGTCAAGCTCGCAAGCCCCGGCAATCCCGCTTGCGCGCGTGAGGCCTGCACAATTGATAATTCTATGATGGGGCTTTGATGATCGGCGCCGGCGCGCTGTAGAGTGGCCGCAAACGACAGGACAGAAGCAATGCCCAAGGACACGCTCCGCCCAGGCCTTACCCACACCGAGACCATCCTCGTCACCGACCGGCTGATCGTGCCGGAGATGGCGGACTATTTTTCCAACTTCGCGGGGATGCCGCCGGTGCTCGCCACCGCTTACCTGGTGGCGTTCGTGGAATGGACCTGCGTGCGGTTCCTGGCGCCGCACCTGCTGGACGGCGAGCACACGGTCGGGACCCACGTCGATCTCAGCCACACCGCCGCGACGCCCGTCGGCATGCGCGCGACGGCAGCGATCGAGCTGGTGGAGCGCGATGGCCGCAAGCTGCGATTCAAGGTGAGCTGCCGCGACGAGCGCGACGCGATCGGTGCCGGCTTTCACGAACGCGTCGTGATCGACGGGGCCCGCTTCCTCAGCCGCCTGGCGGAGAAGCGGGCCGCGCGGCCGTAGGATCAGTTCGCGGGAGTGCTGCTGGTGCCGGTGGGGCTGGTTCCCGTGCCGCCGCCGGAGTTGCCGGGAGGTGGCGGGTCCGGCGGATCGTTGTCGTCGCTGCCGCCATGATTGCCGCAAGCATAAAAGATTCCGCAGAAATCTTCGGGCGGCGGGGCCTCTCCTCCCGTGTAGCAGCCGGAGAGGCCGATCGAGATAGCCAGAAGCGCACCGGGGCCGATGGCGCGAAGCGCGGCTCGCCTGTGCGCGGGTATTGATCGCATGATGATGGTTCTCCTCAGTTCGTTGGATCGTCCCCGAGCTTCGGATGGTGGTTGGCCTTGTCGTTGGGATACCGCATGACCGTCTGGTCGGCGCCGGACTGCAGGGCGAAATGGCCGATCAGCAGCGCGCAGAGCGCGGCGAGCGCGCCGGTCCAGAGCACGCGCCTGCGTTTCATGGCCATCACCAGTGCCAGACCTGGTCGAAGCCGCCCATCATCTTGGGCACCGCCGCCTGGCGCACCAGGGTGAGGCCGGCCATCAGTTCCTCTTCGTCGATGCCGCGTTCGGCGATGGATTCGCGCACCGCCATGACGTCCACGCCCTTGGCGATCAGCCCGGCGACCTGTTCCGCGATGCGCGGCGCGTGCTTCTGCACCTTGTCGCCGAATATCAGCGGCGGGACGCCTTGCGCCATCACGCCGTAATTGACCGCGTTGCCGCTGAGCAGGACGCTGTGATCGGCGCCGGCTCCCTTCATGGCGTGGATGATCCACACCACCGGATCGTCCTGCTCCTCCAGGGTGGCGCGATAGGCGGTCTCGATGATGTTGAGGACTTTCATGGGGGGTCTCCTTACCGGGTGGGAATGACCAGCACGTTGTCCGAGGCGCTCGCCATCTTCCAGAAATCGGCCGGCGAGCCGCGGCGCACACCGGCGATGGCTTCGTTGGCGCCGCGCTCGTCGACGCATAGGCCGCAATTGACCCAGTCGAGCTTGCCGCCGTTGCGGACCGCCTCTTCCATCACCGCCGCGACCCACTCGCGCGGCAGGGGATGATCCTCCTCGCCGGCATCGTTGCCGTGCACGGCGTTGGCGTGCTTGGCCTGCGCCGCCAGCGGCAGGTAGACCGCGCCTTCGTAGGCGAAGACGTTGATGTCGTAGCCGCGCCGGGCGGCGATATCGATCAGCCGCAAGGCGGTGGTGGTGCGCGCCGTCTCGAACGGCGCATCCATCAGCATGAAGGTGAGAGTCTTCTTGCCGAGCATGGGATCTTCCATCGATGCCTCCATCAGTGCCCCAGGGTTCAATGCCAGAACGCCCGGCGCCCTGCCGCCATGTGGTCGATCACCGCCGACAGCGGCGCGACCGTGATGCCGGCGAGCAGGCGGTTGGGCGAGATGCCGCGCTCCTGCAGCGAAAAGGAATCAGCCAGCACCTTGACGCCGTTGCTGGCCAGCGCCGCCAGCGAGCGCACGTGCATGTTGTCCGGGAAGCGGGCGCGCGCGCCGTGCCGCGCCGCCATGACCGCGTTCTGAACCAGGAACAAGGTGACCTTGCTGCCTTCCTTCGCCAGCCCGTCGGCCAGGTCGAGAAAGCCGCCGACCGCCGCCGATTCGAACGGGTCGCGCGATTCGATCAGGATGTAGTCCGCCATATCAGCCTCTCCTCATGACGCGCGGTTGGCGCCAGCCGATGCCCGGCACGCCAAGGTCGCGCAGCAGATGCTCGTTCAGATCCCGGCCGGCAGCGCGGCAAGACCCGACTTGGCCCGTTGCAGGAACCCTTGGCTAAGGCGGTCCGATGGGAAGTCGACGGCATCCTCGCCCTCAAATCCTGCTCCGCCCCTTTCGTCGCGGCCCGCGCTGCCGGCACGGGTAAGGAAGACGCTAGGCGTCCGCCCGCCGCGCCGCTTGCAGGGTTCTTGCAGAAGTCATGCAGAGGCCTCGGATTTGCGGCGCAGTTGCAATGCACTT
>DASYRS010000578.1:0-1862 GCA_036004205.1 Dongiaceae bacterium | reverse complement strand
TCAACGTGCTCAAGCTCGGGCGCATCACCATCGACAGGACGCTCGACGAGCAGGGCAACAACAAGCATATCGACCGCCTGGTCGCGCTGCGGCACTGGGCGCAGCCGCTGGAGCTCGACGAAAGCCGGCTTACGGTGCACGTGCTGGAGGCGGTCGATCCCGCCGCCGCGATCCTGGAATTCACCAGGGTCAATCATGTCGATCACATCGTGATCGGCGCGCGGCAGAACTCGATGCTGCGCACGCTGCTCGGCAGCGTGTCAGCCAAGGTCGCGGCGGAAGCCGCTTGCACTGTGACCGTGGTGCGGCCGCCACCGTCGGCCCTGGCGCCGGTGCAGGAAGACAGCAGGGGGTAGCGCCATAAGGCGGCGCGTGCGCTCACTCGAGAGTCTGGACGGGCGGCGCTTTGGAGCGTGGCGGGTTCGGCACGGGATAGCTGGTGACGCGGCCGTTCCGTTCAGCCTGGCCGGCGGATGCTGGGCCTACTGCTTCCGCCCTGGCACCCCGCACGCTGTCCCTTGAAACCTGTCTCCGGTGCCGCGACGACCGGCCTTCCAGTCCCCACGAGCGCGATATCGAAGGCCCGGCCGTATAGCCGACGAACGCGCCAGCGACGGCCCCGACCGGGCCCAACACGACGGCACCGGCCAAGGCGCCAAGTGCAGTGTCGCCAGCGCGCTGCGCAAGCGCGGCGGAGGGCGCGAGTACCAGGAGCATGGCGGCTGTGGTGTAGACCTTGATCATATTCGCGTCCCATCCATGAAAGGCCGCAATGCTGATCTGCCTTTATGGCGAGATGCGTGATGTTTTGTGGCCGGAGCATGGAGCTTTCCGGTTCCATGGCCCGCTGCGCGCTTGCTGTGGCTTTTCTGCCGGCGCGTCAGACCGCTTCGCCGCGCGCCAGCGCCGCCGCGTGGCGGATCGCGGAAATGTTGGTCTTGTAGGCTTCCATCGTGCCGCCCTTGAATACCGCGGAGCCCGCGACCAGCGCATTGGCACCGGCGGCTGCCAACTGGCCGGCGACGTCAGGCGCCACGCCGCCATCGACCTCGATATCGATCGGACGTCCCGCGGCCATCGCCCTGATGTCGCTGACCTTGCCGAGCGCGGATTGGATGAAGGCCTGGCCGCCGAAGCCTGGATTGACCGACATGACAAGCACCAGATCGATCAGGTCGATGACATATTCGATCGCGCTGGCCGGCGTGCCCGGGTTGAGCGAGACGCCGGCCTTCTTGCCGAGCGCGCGGATCGCCTGCAGCGAGCGATGCAGATGCGGGCCGGCCTCGGCGTGGACGGTGATGTGATCGCAGCCGGCTTTTGCAAACGCCTCGAGATAGGGGTCGCAGGGCGAGATCATCAGATGCGCGTCAAAAATCTTCTTGGTGTGCGGGCGCATCGCCTTGATGACGTCGGGGCCGTAGGAAATGTTGGGCACGAAATGCCCGTCCATCACGTCGAGATGGATCCAGTCGGCGCCGGCCGCGTCCACAGCACGGACTTCTTCGCCGAGCTTGGCGAAATCCGCCGCCAGGATCGACGGCGCGATGACCAGGGGACGCGACGCAAATTGCTGAGACATGTGCGCTTTCCCAAACCTCTTCGAAGGGACGGAACGGCCCCGCGTAACATGGGGGAGGGCCGGGAGCAATGCGGGGCCTCGCTCTCCTGTGGGCGGAAAAATCTGCCGGAGCGGGCAGCTATTGCCGGGCTGCCGGATCGGAAAGAATGCAGGAAAGCCTGGTTTTATTGGGTTTTTCTGCATGGCACTGCGCTTGCTGAGAAACAGGCACACGAACGAGCTATCGGCCGCCATCGGTGCGGCCTTGTTGGAGTTCCGCCATGTTCTTTGCTCTGGGCGC
>DASYRS010000577.1:0-5877 GCA_036004205.1 Dongiaceae bacterium | reverse complement strand
CGCGGTGCCGGGGCCGCGATAGGGGCTGATATCCATGGCGCGCACTTTCAGCGCCTCCAGTACCGCGCCCGACGTCTCGCCGCCGGCAATGACGAACCGGCGGACGCCATGGCGATGCAGCGCGATGGCGGCCTTGCCGAGGATTTCCTCCGCCCGCCGGGCGGCACCCCGCCGGCCGAAGCGCTTCTGAGCCGCCGCCACCGCATCGGGGTCCGCCGCGACGGCGAATGCGATCGAGCCATGCGCCAGTTCCCGGCGTGCCTGATCCAGCGCCCGCGCCACCAGCTCCGGCTTCGCCACCGCCTCCAGCACGTCGAGCGCGTGCACCGAATGCGACCTGCCGAAATGCGCGATCTGCGCCGCCGTCTGTTCGGCGCAACTGCCCGCCAATATGACGGCCAGCCCCGCGATCGGCCGCAGTTCGGCCGGCGGCTTTGGCGCTCCCGCAAGGCCCCGCGCCCGCCACAGCTCCGGGTAATATTCGGCGACCGAGGAGCCGCCGGTCATCAGCGACCAGTCGACGCAGATCTCCGCCATGCGTCGCAGATCGTCGTTGCTGACCGCATCGCAGATGGCGTAGCGCGCGCCGGCGGCCTTCAACGCGCTGACGCAGTTCTGGCGTGTTGCCAGATCAGCCTGCAAATCCTCGTGCCGGATCAGTCCGACCTTGTGCCTGGTCTGCGCCTGCAGCACCCGCACCAGATTGGGATCGCGCATCGGCGTCAAGGGATCGAAGCGCTTCAGCGAGTCCGAGATGAGCTGGTCGGCCCAGAACAGATGGCCGCGATAGACCTTGCGCTCGACATCGGGGAAGGCCGGGCAGAAGCCGGTGAATTCCGCGCCGAGCCGGTCGGCCAGATAGTCGGCGCACGGGCCGATATTGCCGCGCGGCGTCGAATCGAAGGTGGCGCAGTATTTGAAGAAGACCTGGCGCGCGCCGCGCTTGGCCAATGTGCCCGTCGCCCTGGCAAAATCGCGCACCGCTTTGGTTGCCGGCGCGACACGGCTCTTGAGAGCGATGACCGCGACGTCGAGCTCGGCCAGGTCGCTTGGCCGCGCCAGCCGAGTCAGCAGGCGGGTGCGCAGGCCGTCGCGCGCCATCATCGAGGCCAGCTCCAGCCCGCCGGTGAAATCGTCGGAAATGCCTCCCAGCAGCAGCGGCTCGTTGCTCATGGCGCCACTTTTCCCCTTCACGGCGCGCAGGATATAGCATATAGGATCGACGGTGCTATAGGATATATCTTCGACGGACGAAGCAGCCGGTTGGCTGCCCAACGTCCGCGGCATTGGGGGCGCCATTGGACCGCATGCACAATTCCATCGACGCCGCATTGCGCGACCGTGCCCAACGAGTGATCCCGAACGGCATGTGGGGCCATATGAATGTGGCCCGCATTCCCGCCGCCTATCCGCAGTATTTCTCGCGCGCCGACGGCTGCCGTCTGTGGGATGCCGACGGGCGCGAATATGTCGACCTGATGTGCGCCTACGGGCCGATGCTCCTCGGCTACAACGATGCCGACGTGAACCGCGCCGCTGATGAGCAGCGTGCCCAGGGCGATATCTTCAACGGACCCAGCGCGCGCCTGGTGGAGCTGGCGGAACTGATGGTGGAGACGGTCGCGCACGCCGATTGGGCGATGTTCCAGAAGAACGGCTCGGACGCGACCACGACCTGCGCGATGATCGCGCGCGAGGCGACGGGCAAGCGCAAGATCCTGGTGGCCAACGGCGCCTATCACGGCGCGGTTCCGTGGTGCAATCCGTACCCCAACGGCGCCACCGCCGAGGATCGCGTCCACCTGATCCGCTACGACTTCAACGATGCCGCCAGCCTGGAGCGCGCCGCGAGCGAGGCCGGCGACGACCTGGCCGGCATCTTCGTCTCCGCCTTCAAGCACGATCTGGGCAAGACGCACGAATCCCCGAGTTCGGAATTTGCCGCGGCGGCGCGGCGGATCTGCGACAAGAGCGGCGCCGCCCTCATCGTCGATGACGTGCGCGCCGGGTTCCGCCTGCATATGGGCGGAAGCTGGGAGCTGGTCGGCGTGAAGCCCGACCTCTCCGCCTGGTCCAAGGCGATCGCTAACGGCTATGCGCTGGGCGCCGTCACCGGCAACGACAAGTTCCGCGCCGCGGCCGGGCGAATCTTTGTCACCGGCTCGTTCTGGTGCGGCGCGGTCTCGATGGCGGCGGCCCTGGCTGCCATCCGCAAGATGAAGGACGTCGGCGCGGTCGGCATCATGCAGCGCATGGGCCAGCGGCTGCGCGACGGCATCGATGCCCAGGCCAAGGCGCACGGCGTGGCGCTGAAGCAAAGCGGCCCGGCGCAGATGCCGGTCATCCTGTTCGACGACGATGCCGACCGCAAGAAAGGCTGGCTGTTCTGCACCGAAGCCTTGAAGCGCGGCGTCTATATGCACGCGACCCACACCATGTTCCTGAGCGCGGCGCACACGGCGGGCGACATAGACCGCGTCCTGGACGCGACCGACGCCGCAATGGCCGAGGTCGCGCGGCAGTTCGGATAGGAATGAGATGAACGCTCTGCTCGCACCAATCGACGGCGATCTGCCGCTGGCCGGCCTCAACCTGGAGCAGGTCGACGGCAAGAGCCGCACCGACCGGGTCTATCACCAGCTGCGCGACCGGCTGATGCGCGGCATCTTCAAGCCGCACCAGCGCCTGCGCATCAGCGAGCTGTCCCAGGCCTTCGGCACCAGCGAGACGCCGGTGCGCGAGGCGATCTTCCAGCTGATCCGCGACGGCGCGGTCGAGGCGAAGACTCACTCGTACTACCGCGTGCGCAAGCTGTCGGTGGCGGAGTATCTGGAACGGCGCGAAATCCGCCTGCTGCTGCAGCCGCTGGCGGCGCGGCGCGCGCTGGAACAGATCACCGAGAGCGAAGTCGATCTGCTCGAGCGCATCCATGCCAAGCTGGTCGCGGCCGAGGCGGCGAAGGATTACGAGACCGCGGTCCGCGCCAATTTCGACTTTCATTTCGGGCTCTACCGCCTGTCGAAGATGCCGGCGCTGATCGGCATGATCGAGAATCTGTGGATCCAGCACGGTCCGATGCTGAACTATCTCTATCCCGAAGGGCATCCGACCTACGCGCGGGAGCATCAGCACGTCTACATGCTGCGCGCGATGCGGGCACGCGACGCCGATGCCTTGTGCCAGGGGGTCCGGGACGATCTGGTCGAAGGCGGCGCCAAGTTCCTCGCGCATCTGCAGGCGCTGGAGCGGCGCGAGGCGGAGGCCGCCAAATGAACGTCGTCGCGGGCAAGCGCGGACACAACGTCTCACGCGCCCATCTGGCCGACCGCGCGATGTTCGTGCGTCTGGAGACCCTGCGGCTCGCGCGCATCTGCGGCGCCGGCCATTATTCCGCCACCTTCTCCGCGGCGGAATTGTTCGCGGCGCTCTATTACGCGCATCTGCGGCTCGATCCGAAGGACCCGAACTGGCCCGACCGCGACCGTTTCGTGCTGAGTAAGGGCCACGCCGCGATCGGGCTCTATCCGATCCTGGCCGATCTCGGCTACTACCCGGCGAAGCTGCTCGACAACTTCACGCGCCTTGGCAGTCCTTTCGGCGACCACCCGAACATGAAGCACATTCCGGGGATCGATTTTTCCTCGGGATCGCTCGGCCACGGCCTCTCCATCGCGGTCGGCATGGCGCTGGCGGCGCGGGCGCAGAAGCGCAGCTACCGGGTCTATTGCATGCTGGGCGATGGCGAGCTGGCGGAGGGACAGATCTGGGAAGCGGCGATGGCCGCCAGCCACTACAAGCTGCAAGGCCTCATCGCCATCGTCGACCGCAACCAGCTTTGCATCGACGGCCAGACCGAAGCGGTCATGGGGGTCGAACCGATCGCCGAGCGCTTCGCCGCCTTCGGCTGGGCGACCCAGCGCATCGACGGCCACGATTTCGATGCCATCCTCGGCGCGCTCGGCAAGCTGGCGCCGGCCGGCACCGGCCAACCGCAGCTGATCGTCGCCGACACCATCAAGGGCCGCGGCGTCAAGCGCATGGAACTGTCGCTGCAATGGCACGTCGCCAATCTGGCCGGCCAGGATTACGACGATGCCGAGGCGGAGATCCGCGCCGGCCTGCGACCGCGCCCAACTTCGGAGAAGAAGAGTGGCAAGGCAGCGCGCTGAGCGGCGGAAGCCCGAAGACACGCAGGGCCAGGACGCGATCTTCCGCGGCACCTCCGGCGGCGATGCGAAACTGAAGGACGAGGCGTTCAAGGACCAGCGCTCGGTGCGCGGCACGCCGAACGCGGCGATGCCGGCGTTCGTCCTCGGCGAGGAGCTGGCGGATATCGCGGACAAGGATCCGCGCATCGTGGTGCTGACCGCCGATCTCGCCAACGCCAATCGCACCCGGGATTTCGCCGCGCGTCATCCGGACCGCTTCTTCAATCTCGGCATCGCCGAGAAGAACATGATGACGGTGGCGGCCGGCATGGCCTCGTGCGGCATGGTCGCTTATGCCGCGACCTTCGCCTCGTTCTGCGTCATCCTGGGGGCGGAGCAGGCCAAGACCGATTGCGCCTATCCCGCGATGAGGGTGCGACTGATCGGTCATCATTCCGGCATGTCGATGGGCTTCTACGGTACCAGCCATCATGCGCTGGAGGACCTCGCCATCACCCGCACCATCGCCGATCTGACGGTGATCTGCGCGACCGACGCCAATCATCTGCGCGCCATCCTGCGCGCCTCCGTCGACCATCCGGGCGCGATGTATATCCGCCTCGGCCGCGGCCGCGATCCTGAGGTCTATCCGGAGGTGCCGGCCAACTTCCGCATCGGCAAGGCAGCCACCCTGCGCACGGGCAAGGACCTTGCCATTATCACCTGCGGATCGGAAGTGCGCGCCTCGCTCGATGCCGCCGCGCTGCTGGCGAAGCAGGGCATCGAGACACGCATCATCGACATGCACACGATCAAGCCGCTCGATGCCGCCGCGATCCGCAAGGCCGCGCGCGAGACCGGCGCAGTCATGACGGTGGAAGAGCACAATATCACGGGTGGGCTGGGCAGCGCGGTTGCCGAAGTGCTGGTGGCGGAGGAGCGCGTGCCGTTCCTCCGCCACGGCATTCCCGACGAATTCGTGCCGGTCGGACCGCCGGCGGCGCTCTATGCGCACTACAAGCTCGACGCGGCGGGCATTGCCAGGAAGGCGAAGTCTCTCCTGGCTGCCGCTGGAAAACGCTGAGAGATCACGCGTACAAAAACGACAACGGCCATCGAGCCACAAAACAGGAGGAGGGCGTACAATGGGACGACATCATCACCAGCTTCATTGGGCGAGCCTGAAGATCGCGGCAATGCTTTATGCCGGCGTCAGCGCAATCGCGCTGCTGCCAACTGCGGCCTCAGCGGATGACGCGCTGATCATCGCGCGGCAAATGGACATCAACTCGCTCGATCCGGCACGCGGCTTCTGCGACACCTGCCAGATCTATTTCAGCAACGTCTACGAGACGCTGATCGGCCTCGGCAAGGACAATTCCACGCTGACGCCGCGCCTGGCGACCAAGTGGGAGGCCAACGCCGACCAGAGCCAGTTCACCTTCCATCTCGATCCGAACGCCAAGTTTTCCGACGGCTCGCCGGTCGAGGCCAAGGACGTGAAATGGACCTTCGAGCGCCTGAAGAACATCAAGGGCAGCCCGGCCTTCATGATGGACGGCGTCAACAGCGTCGAAGCGAAGGACGCGCACACTGTCGTCATCACGCTGGCGAGCCCGAGCTCGGAGTTCCTGAATATCGTGAGCGCGCCCTATACCGGCATCATCAACAGCGATGTCGCCGCGGCGAACGGCGCGAACGCCGCGGAGGATGCCGACAAGTCGGACAC